>CAVCFM010000295.1:0-1787 GCA_963601305.1 bacterium
GAAAGGGATAGAATGGGGATGAAAGGTGATTTTGCAATTCCTCTTATGAAACCTGCAGTGCTTGATGCCGAAAGGAAAGAATTACTGCAGACGATCGTAGAACAAATCAATACGGTACTTTGTACGATTATTCCTGGAATGAGAATTGAGGTTAAGGATTATGGGCAGCAGGCTTTGGATTCCGGGGAAGATGGATGGAAGGTAGAATTAATGTCTGTCAGGGAGGGGAAAAGACCGATTCCTATTCGTATGGAATCAGAAGGTATCATTAAGATAATTTCTATTTTAAATGCTTTGATTCAAGCCTTTGCAAATCCATCTATTTGTTTGGTAATAGACGAATTGGATGCAGGAATTTTTGAATATATGTTGGGTGAACTTTTGGATATCTTTCAAAAGAGTGCAAAAGGGCAGTTGATTTTTACTGCTCATAACCTTCGGGCATTGGAAATGCTTAATAAAGATAGCATTATGTTTTCAACAGTTAATCCAAATAATAGATACATTCATATGAAGAACGTAAAGGATACAAATAATGTTCGGAGTATGTATATCAGAAGTATTACGCTTGGGGGACAGGATGAAATTATTTATAATGAAACAGATAGCCTAAAAATTGCAAGAGCATTTCGAAAAGCAGGAAGGAGCTTGCGTAATGAGTGAAAAGAAAGTAGTAGCGGTTATTGTTGAGGGACCGAGCGATGAGAGTGCAATTGGAAGCATTTTGAAGGAGTATTTTTCTTCAGAAGAAGTTCAGTTTGCGGTTGCGCATGGAGATATTACATCTGATGATAATACGACTGTAGACAATGTTGTAAGCAAAATTTGTAAGCTTATTGATGAAATCAGGGAAAAATATGGATATGAATGGAAGCATTTTACTAAAATTATTCATATAGCCGATACAGATGGGGCATTTACCAGAGGATGTGTGCGGGAAGCGGAGGTGGAATCTATTCAATATTATGAGGGGTATATGGAAGCCGCTAATGTGGATGCCGTAGAGAGAAGAAACGAACATAAATCGGCGATAATGTATAAATTATATTCAACAGGAAAAGTACATAATATTTACTATAGATTTTATTACAATTCATGTAATCTTGAACATGTTTTGTACAATGAACTCAAAGACTTCTCTGATGAAGAGAAGATGGAACTATCCGATGATTTTGCTGATAAGTATGAAGGGAAAGTTCAGGATTTTGTAGATTTTATTTCAGACTCGGATATTGCGGTTCCCGGGACATATAAGGAAACGTGGAAATATATAGAAAAGGACAAAAATTCACTTCAAAGGCATTCGAATATGCATTTGATTTTTGGGTAGAAAAATTAATATTAGATGTACAAAATTTCGAATTTGGTAAGAGGAAAATCAATGACATTCAACAACACATATTTTGAAGATGAAGTTCGCGATGGCTTTTTTGTTCCGGCTGAGATCAAGCGTGCATGGGCAGCGGAACTTGAGGTGCTTTCGGAAGTAGATAAGATTTGTAAAAAACACAATATACAATATTTTGCTGACTGGGGAACTCTTCTGGCAGCAGTCCGTCATGAGGGATTTATACCATGGGACGATGATCTTGACATTGTTATGAAAAGAGACGATTATAACCGGTTCATGGAGCTTGCACAGACGGAGCTGCCGGAAGGGTTTTCTGCTTATAATTTCAGAAATCATGATGATTTCTGGCTTTTTTTGGGTCGTGTCGTAGGGAAACAGAGAATATGTTTCGAAGAGGAGCATTTGGAGCGATTTCATCAGTTTCCGTATATTGCGG
>CAVCFM010000295.1:1797-3737 GCA_963601305.1 bacterium
GTAGATATTTTTGTCCTGGATTATGTCTCGCGTGACAAAGAAGCCGAACAAAAAAGAGATGAACTGGCGCTTCATACGATAGCGCTTGCGGATATGATCGGCGAGGGCGGCGTGCGGCAGGATATCAGAGAACAGGAATTCCGTAAACTGGAACAGATATGTGGAGTACAGATTCACAGGGAATTGGGAGATACAGAGCTCAGACGGGAACTGTATGGTGTAGTGGAGCTGTTATTTGGTCTGTTTCGGGAGGAGGAGGCAGATGAAGTTACGCAGCTTTTTCCGTTTGGATTAAAACCGAATGGATTCCGTGTCTCAAAAAAATGTTATGAACAGGCGCTGGAACTGCCGTTTGAAAATACAAGGATACCTGTTCCGGTTCAGTACTGCCGGATGCTCAAGAAAAAATACAGAGACTATATGAAGCTTGTGCGCGACGTGGGGGGACATGACTATCCTTTTTTCGAGGAGCAGAAAAAACGGCTTCAGGCAGTTCTGGATTTTGAAATGCCACAGTATAAATTTTCGGAAGAACAGCTGACATGCGAAAAAGATGGTAATGGTTACAAAGTATCCTTGCAGAAAATGATGAAGCACCTTGGTGAAGCGCTGCCGGAATATGAAGAGATGCAGCAGACGGCAATTGATATGGGAACTCTGATCGAACAGATTTGGGGAGAGGAAACCCATACGGTAAGATTGCTGGAGGAATTATGTGAAGACATATATGAATGTTCCGTTGCGTCAGGGCAGAGCCAGGATGCTTCGGAAAAGCTTTTGCATTTGCAAGATAAAATAGCACAGGTGACAGCTGCCCTGCAGAGTGAAATTTTAAACCGCAGGGAAAGTGTACTTGTTGTGTATAAGGCCAAGCAGTGGAAATATGCACAGGGGCATTGGAAATCCGAGATGGAGCGTGCAGATACGGATGTATATGTGCTGGTGGTCCCGTATTATTATAAAAAATATGACGGAACGTGCTATGCCACCCAATATGAGCTGGATGAAATTCGTGAATGTGTGGGCGCATCGGATGCGCGACTGCGGGAACAAGGTGCTGCAAAAGGGAATTGTCAGGTTATAGAGTATGATCAGTTTGATATAATGCTGCATCACCCGGATAAAATTATGATCCAGAATCCGTGTGATGAATGGGATCAGACCATTACATTGCCGGAGGGATATTATAGCCGCAATCTGCAGCGTTATACGGATGAACTGGTGTATGTTCCGCCATTTGAGCTGGAGGAATTCTCGAAAAATAATTACAGGGAATACCACAATATGCAATATTATTGCACAATGCCGGGGGTGATCAGAGCCGATAAGGTGTATGTGCAGTCGGAAAATATGAGAAATGTTTATATCGAAAAGTTGACAGAGTTTGCGGGTGTGGGTACTGCGGAAATCTGGGAACAAAAGATCGCGGTTGCCCCAAAAGAGGTGTGTGATTGGGACAAGCCTGCTGCGAGTGAGGAAAATCAGAGAAAAAAGAGAATTGCCTTTTTCGTGCAGGTGGGACTGACGGTTCAATATAAGGATGAGATGCTAAAAAAAATGGAAGCTGTCATTCGGACATTTGCGGATAACAGAGATACCGTAGAATTATTGTGGATTGGTGACGCAGAGCACGACGCTTTTCTGAGGCAATATGACAGCCAATTTGCGCAAGAGTATGACAGAATAATAAAGAGTTTTATAATTGGAGGACTGGGTAGGTACATAGATAGAAAGGATGCATCTGTGTCTGAAATCGTAGCAATGTGTGATGCGTATTACGGAAGTGAGAGCCATATAGCGTTGGAGTTTCAGGAAAAGAGAAAACCCGTTATGATCATGGATGTGGAAACCGTGTGAGGGAGAAGGGTTAAGAATTGTATCAGATAGCCGATATATATACCATAGAGAAAAGATTCAGGATGAATCATAATGGTGCATGG
>CAVCFM010000296.1:0-3009 GCA_963601305.1 bacterium
GGCGCGGATGGGGCATATCCTGAATATGGATGCATAATTTTTGGAAAATGTCTGTGACAAGGGCTGAACAGTTACGAAAAATCAAAGAAAGAAAAGGAGAAAAAAGATGAACGTATTAGAAGGAAAAGTAGTAGCACAGGAAATGAAGGTAGGAATTGTAGTAGCACGTTTTAACGAGTTTATCACATCAAAATTACTGGGCGGTGCCCTGGATGGCCTGACGCGTCATGACGTACCGGAGGAAAATGTGGACGTGGCGTGGGTGCCGGGAGCTTTTGAAATCCCGTTGATCGCATCTAAGATGGCAAAAAGCGGAAAGTATGATGCCGTCATCTGCCTTGGTGCCGTCATCCGCGGCGCCACCAGTCATTATGATTATGTGTGCAACGAAGTGTCTAAGGGTGTTGCGCAGGTGTCGTTGCAGAGCGATATCCCGGTCATGTTTGGGGTGCTGACGACGGACAACATAGAGCAGGCGATCGAGCGCGCCGGAAGCAAGGCGGGAAACAAGGGATATGAGTGTGCAACCGGGGCAATTGAGATGGTAAATCTGATCCGGGCGATGGAAGTATAGATTGAAAAGTGAATAGACTTTTATTATCATATATAGTAGTAAAAGGATAGGAGCTGACAGCATGAAATACGCATTTACGAACGGAAAAATATTAGATGGAACCAAGGACATGCAGGTGCAGACCGGGCTGTGCATCCTTACGGACGGAGAGAAAATTACAGATCTGGTACCGGAAGGTAGCGTGCCGGACGGATATCAGAAGATCGATCTGCACGGCAAATACATTATGCCAGGTCTTATTAACATGCATGTGCATCTGGCAGGCAATGGAAAGCCCCAGAAAAAGCAGCGGGATAATGAAAAATTGGTAAAGACACTGATGGGAACCGCGCTTTCAAGAGCAATCGCTTATAAGGTGGTCAGCGGGTTTGCAAGAGAGGAAGTGCTAAGCGGTGTCACTACCATCCGTACCGTTGGAGGATTGGGCACATTTGATACGCGGCTGCGGGACGAGATCGCAGCGGGAAAACAGTTGGGGCCGAGGATTCTTGCTGCAAATGAGGGAATTTCGGTTCCGGGCGGTCATATGGCAGGTTCCGTCGCTATTGCAGCAGGCAGTATTGCGGAGGCAGTTGCGCATGTGGAGCAAGCGCAGCGGGAGCAGGTGGACCTCATCAAGCTGATGATCACCGGGGGTGTTATGGACGCGAAGGAAAAGGGAGTTCCCGGTGAGCTGAAAATGGCGCCTGAGATGGTAAAAGCAGTCTGTGACAGGGCGCATGAGCTGGGGTATCAGGTGGCAGCCCATGTGGAATCCCCGGAGGGTGTGCGGGTCGCATTGGAAAATGGTGTGGACTCCATTGAGCATGGTGCCAAAATGGACGAGGAGGTCATCCGTCTGTTTAAGGACAGAGGTGCGTTCCTCTGTACCACCCTCTCCCCGGCACTTCCGTATGCGTTATTTGACCGTTCCGTTACAAATGCAACCGAGGTCGAGCAGTTCAACGGAAATGTGGTGTTTGAAGGGATTATTGCGTGCTCCAAGGCAGCACTGGAACATGATATTCCGGTTGTCCTGGGAAATGATGTGGGCTGTCCATGGATTACGCAGTATGATTTCTGGCGGGAGTTGTATTACTTCCATAAATATGTGGGCGTCTCCAATGCATTTGCACTTTACACGGCAACTGACCGGGCTGCACAGATGGCAGGCATCGGAGATATCACAGGAAGTATCAAAAAGGGCAAGTGTGCGGATCTGATCGTCACGGCAGAAAATCCGCTGGAAGACCTTCGGGCACTCCGTCATGTGGATATGGTTGTCGCAAGGGGAAATGTAATAGAGCAGCCAAAAGTAAAGGTCAACAAAGTTGTAGAGGCAGAGTTGGATAAATTTTTGTAGAGCAAAAGGGCTCTGACGAGCAGAATGCGTACCTCGCGGAGAAGAAGTTAATGCTTCGCATACCGCGAGGGCAGCCCGCTAAGACGGGCGTAAGTGTGCGGTACGCGCACACTTTCATTTGACAAAATGTAGTTTGTTTTTTATAATTAAATCACATTCAAATTCGATGAAAAGACATATCGTGTCATTCACAGCCGATTCGGCAGAAATCCATTTGGACGAAAATTTCATAAGGTATTGAAAACAAAAGAACTTTTTATTATCATGAGAGGAGAAGCAGTATTTGAATACGACGGATAACAGAATCCAGTGGCATTCTGCATTTGAGGCATCATTGCAAATCGAGCTGGAACAGGAATTGGAGTATCTGACATTCGAGGCAGAACATCTGCTGGCGAAGAAACCATTACAGATAGATGTGCTGGTTATTAAAAAAGAGCAGGATATAGCGATTCAGAAGAATATCGGGCAAATTTTTCGAATGCATAATATTATTGAGTATAAATCGCCAGATGATGAATTAAGTATTGATGATTTTTATAAAGTATACGGATATGCATGTATTTATAAGTCGGAGGCGCGGGCGGTGAATAAAATACCGGCAGACCAGATTACGATAACGTTGGTCTGTTATCATTATCCAATAGCGATGCTTCGGAGATTGGAGCAGGAACGCGGTATACGACTTGAAAAAGCTGATGCAGGGATTTACTATTTAAATGGCGATTTTTTGCCGATACAATTGATTATCATTCCTCAGTTATCGATAGAAAACAACTACTGGATGAAGCATCTGCGCAGAAATTTAAAATCCAGTGATGACATCAGGGATTTCCTTGAACGGTATGAGAAACGAAAGAACTCAAAACTGCATCAGGCACTTGCAGATGTCGTGGTGCGGGCCAATTGGAAGAAAATGGAGGGAGAGAAAATGATGTGTGAAGCGTTAAGAGAATTATTTGCAGACGAATTGCGGGAATCGAAAATGGAAGGCGAATTGATAGCCAAGATTCAGCAGACAGTTAAGAAATACAAAAAAGGATACCAGGTGGAGGAGACGGCAGATATGCTGGAGGAGACACCGGAGAACATT
>CAVCFM010000297.1:0-4436 GCA_963601305.1 bacterium
GTCTCCGGCTGAGCAGAATTCTGCTGCTCTGCTGCCCCTGACTGTTCTGTCTTCGGCGCTGCTCCCTGTGATGCCTGCTGCATCACTTCCTGCTGCGGTGCCTCCTCTAAGTCCTCCGGGCGGATTGCCGCCGCGCCGTAAGAGAGCACTGTCCAATCCAGGGAGAAATTCTCATAGAGCAGCGTATCCATGTTCGCCACACGGTTATTCACAAGGATCTCATGCTCCATATCCACTTCCACGTCCATGAACTCTGCCAGCTGTCCCACGGTGTAAAAGCTTCTGGTATCAACTGCGTCTCCCTCTTTTATCTCATAGGAAGGCAGCTCCAAACTGCCGTTTACCTCCAGGAACTTCGGGCAGCGCACAATTCTTCCGTTTACCACAAATGTTACACTCGATGCCGTGTATTCATCCAGCTGCTCCAATGTGCACACCGCAGCTGCTCCCTGCGTGGAGGACTCTATGATAATGTCACAGTTCGGCTCCAGCGGTGTGTTGATGTTCGCCGGTCTGTCATTCATAAAGACAGCCGCCGACTCTCCCGGCTCACCGCGCACGATCCTTGACACGCCATTGACCGTAAACTGCAATTCCTTACCGCGCTTCGGGAACAGATCTTCATTCGGGAATCCCGCCTGTAATGCGGCATCCACGATTGTCAGCTTATTGTTGTCGTACAGCTTGATGCGCTCCCCATTAAAACGCACCATGATAAAGCTGTTGCGCTGGTCGTAATAATTCAGGCAGATACCGATCGGTGTTACGAGCAGCGGGTCTTTTTTAATCTCAGGCTGTAAAAATGTTACCTCCTGCAATACTTCCTCGCCTCGCAGTGCCACACGCTCCTTCGGCAGTCCGAGCTTTTCGGCAAGCATCTCTGTGTAGCCGTGGATCTTGCCGCCTCCACCGACTACGAAGGTTGCACTTACAGTCGCATCGCCGTTTAACTCTTTTATCTTATTCGCCACCTCGGTGGTCATCTTATCCACAACCGGCTCTGTCAGCTTCCACACCTCTTCGGATTTGATCGTGTGGTCGATCAGCATGATGTCGCGGTATGTCACCTCGTCCTCCATGCCGCTTGACAGTTTGATGTGCTCTGCCGTCTTAAAATCCACCAGATAGTTCTGCACGATCAGCTCTGTGATCTCGTCACCGGCAAGCGGGATCATGCCGTAAGCGATGATACTGCCGTCTCTGGTAACTGAGATATCGGAAGTACCGGCTCCGATGTCCACCAGCGCAATATTTAACAGTCTGAAATTCTCCGGTATCGCCACATTGATCGCGGCAATTGGCTCCAATGTCAGGTTCGCCACGGAAAGTCCTGCCATACCTACTGCCGCATACAATCCATCCACAACATCCTCCGGAAGGAATGTGACGATCACATCCTCGCCGATCCGCTCTGCCTTATGGGATTCCACATTGGAGAACGGCTCGTCGTTTAAGTAATATTTTACAACCGAATATCCCACACAGTAAAACTTGTATTTGGTGTCATTCATCTCTTTTAAGATATCCTGCGCCTTTTCAATTCCCAGCAGATCCAGGGTGTGAATATCTTCTCCTGTCACCACAGACTCCTCCGGAAACTCGTAAACCACATTGGTTGTCACCGTCTTTAACACACGACCCGCAGCCGCAATACACACTTCGGTAAGCGGTTGTCCGATCTGCTCTTCTAACGCTGCCTTGACAGCCGCGATCGTCTTTCCGACACGGCCGATGTCGTGAATCTGTCCATCCAGCATCGCCCTGGTCTCATGCTCTGCCACATACTGCGCCACAACAATAAATTCATCATCATCCGTCCTGTATCCAACGGTTCCCACCACATTTCTGGTTCCGATATCCAGACCAAATACCAATGGTTGTTCTACTCCGCTCACATCACTCATCTGCCGTCTCTCCTAACTCTATATTCTCTAACAGTGCATCTATCTGGCGAATACTCTCCTCCACCGTGCCATTGTTGTCAATCACATGCCTGCAATGGCTGCGGAACTCTGCCTCGCCAAGCTGGCTTGCAAAAATCTGCCTGACTTTCTCGTCGCTGTAACCGCGGCTTTTTTTCAGCCGTTCCCTGCGGACATCCTCTCTGGTATAAATATACCAGAGTTCGTCACAAATTTCATCATAATGTTCTTCTATGAGAAGCGCCGCCTCCAGGACCAGCAGCCGCAATCGCCCCAATTTCCGCTCCTGCTCTGCCGTCTCGCAGACATATTCCTTCACCGCCGGATGCACGATATCGTTCATTTTCTGCCGTTTCACGGGATCCGCAAAAATAACGCTTGCCAGTGCATCCCGCTTAAATCCACCCTCCGGCTGATAGATATCCTCTCCCGGAAACGTCTCACGGATTTTCTCATAGCAAGTCGTCCCCGGCTCCATCAGCTCATGGGCAATCTCGTCCGCCAGCATGACTTTCACTCCGTCAAGCGACGCAAGATATGATAAAATTTCACTTTTTCCGGCTCCCACGCCGCCTGTGATCCCAATAAATCTCATAATCATCCTCTGCTGTTATTTCGCTTCATACCAGTCATGACCGCTGTGTACATCAATCTCCAGCGTAACTGCCAGATCCGCCGCTCCCTGCATCTCCTCTGTCAAAATCCGTGTAACCGTCTCTTCCTCGTCTGCCTTTGTCTCCACAAGAAGTTCATCGTGCACGGTCAAAATCAGTCTGGAACTTAAACCTTCTTTTAACAGTCTGTCGTGAACGCGGATCATCGCAATTTTCATGATATCTGCAGCAGTTCCCTGAATTGGGGAATTCATCGCGATACGCTCTCCAAATGAGCGCTGCATGAAGTTGCTGCTGGCAAGTTCCGGAATCGGTCGTCTTCTGCCAAACATGGTCGTGATATATCCCTTGTCCTTCGCCTCTGCCACCAGTCCGTCTAAATACCCTTTGATCTTCGGATACGTCGCATAATATTTCTCGATATAATCTGCTGCTTCCTTCTTCGTGATCCCAAGGTCCTGACTCAAGCCAAAGGAACTGATACCATAGACGATACCGAAATTGACCGCCTTGGCATTGCGGCGCTGTAAATCGGTAACCTCATCAAACGGAATATGGAACACCTGTGACGCCGTGATGCGGTGAATATCCTGTGCCGACCGGTAAGCCTCGATCAGCTTCTCATCGCCGGACAAATGTGCCAGCACGCGAAGCTCAATCTGCGAATAATCCGCATCCACGAAGACATATCCCTCTTTCGGGAAAAATGCCTTGCGGATCAGCCTGCCAAGTTCGATACGCATCGGGATATTCTGTAAATTCGGCTCCGTACTGCTGAGTCGTCCCGTCGCAGTGATAGTCTGGTTAAAGGAGGTGTGGATCCGTCCGTCCTCGTGGATAAAATGCACCAGTCCGTCCGCATAGGTAGATTTTAACTTTGCAAGCTGACGATATTCCAAAATATCTGCCACGATCGGGTACTCGGCTGCCAGCCTCTCTAACACGTCCGCCGCCGTGGAGTATCCGGTCTTCGTCTTCTTGCCGTTTGGAAGCTGCAATTTTTCAAACAAGATCACACCCAGCTGCTTCGGAGAGTTGATGTTAAACTCTTCCCCAGCCTCCTCGTATATCTTTTTCTCCAGCTCTGCAATGCGGACTGCCAGCTTGTCGCCATATTCCTTCAACGCATCGCCGGAGGCAATGATACCCTCGTGCTCCATATCTGCAAGGGTAAACACCAACGGCATCTCGATGGTTGTAAAGAGCTGCCACATGCCGGTCTCATTTAACTGCTGCTCTAACGGCTGTTTTGTGGCATATGCCACATATGCCATATAGCAGACGCATTTTAAAAATTCTTCGGGCTTTTCTGCAAGCGCCT
The DNA here is from genome assembly GCA_963601305.1 of bacterium. Classification (GTDB taxonomy): domain Bacteria; phylum Bacillota; class Clostridia; order Lachnospirales; family Lachnospiraceae; genus Roseburia. Next base: position 3,858 of record CAVCFM010000297.1, read on the forward strand.
TCTCAAACGTGAGCTTCTCGAGCAGGTCTTTTCTGGACGGAATCATCTGCCCCAGATAGTCCTTGGCAATATCCTCATAAGGGTACTCGTTTTTGATCGGGTTCAGCAGATATGCCGCGATCACATTGTCGAACAGATTATTCTGTGAGATATCCCCCGCTGAAGTTTGTTCAATCATTCCAAGTGGTTCGATCTGCCCTTTTAAATCCAGTGTCGCGTAGGTGCCTGCTTTGCTGCCGCATAAAAGCTCTAACAGCTTCTGTGCTTCCAGATCCGCTCCTGCCTCAAAAAAGTAGGTATCCTCCTCGCCAAAAGATACGGCAATTCCCAACATCTTGCCAAGCGTCGGCGCTTCAAACAGGCTCATCTGCCCTTCTGCCACGCCGTCTTCCTCCCGCGGCACGACAAAAAAGCCGCAGGTCTTTCCTTTTATCTTTGAAAAAATCTTCTTCGCCGTCCCCAAGTCCTTCACGTGGAAAAAATGCGTCTGTGCCTGATTTTGCGGCGCATCCACATGGAACCGGCCCAGCAGATTTTTAAATTCCAGTCTCTTACATAACAAATAGGCTTCCTCTGTAT
>CAVCFM010000298.1:0-6485 GCA_963601305.1 bacterium
CGTGGGACACATTTTACAGGGGCATACCTGTAGTGTGGAGACATTTTCCATGCGATATCCGGCGCGCATGATGGCGGAGGTGCCGGAATTTTCCATGCACATGGGCGCATTGCGGAGCCGGTTTGTGATGCGGCAGAATCGTCATTTTTTACCGGTGGAGATGGGCTTGCCGGGGATATTCAATGTCTATAACGCGCTGGCGGCGGCAGCCATAGCAAGCCATTTTGGCGTGACCGGACGTGAGATCTGTGAGGGGTTAGCGCATACGGTTGTACCGGGCAGATGTGAGAATGTGAAAGTCTCGCAGGAGTATGTATTTTTGATCGATTATGCACACAATGAGATGAGCCTGAAAAATCTGTTAGAGACATTGCGGGATTTTAAGCCGGGGCGTCTGGTTGTTATTTTTGGCTGTGGCGGCAACCGCTCCATGCTGCGGCGCACCCGGATGGGCGAGACCGCAGGGCATCTGGCAGATCTGACGATCATAACTTCCGACAATCCCAGATGGGAGGAGCCGGAGGCGATCATTGCAGATATCGAGGATGGGATCGCAGGGACAGGCGGCAGGTATGTCACCATCGCAGATCGCGGTGAGGCGGTGCGTTATGCACTTTCACAGGCGTGTCCCGGGGACATCATCGTGCTGGCTGGAAAGGGACATGAGGATTACCAGGAGATTCGCGGAGTCAAGTATCCCATGCGGGATCATGACCTTGTAAAACAGGCATTGTTGCAGGAAAAGTTAGGAGAGTAAATGCAAGAGTACGCAAGAGTGATCGTAGATATATCACAGGACAAATTAGATAAGACATTTGAATATCATATTCCGGTATATCTGCAGGCACAGATTGCGGTGGGCATGCAGGTGAACATTCCGTTCGGAAAGCGGCGGATGACTGGCTATGTCGTGGAGCTGGTGGATGAGACGGAGTACGATAAGGATAAGCTAAAAGACATCATCAGCATTGAGCGGGCAAGTATTCCCATCGAATCACATCTGATCGTGCTGGCGGCATGGATGCGCCGGAATTACGGCGGCACGATGAACCAGGCGCTAAAGACGGTCATTCCGGTCAAAGAGAAGAAAAAAGCGGTGGAGCGCAAAACGGTACGGCTTGCGCTGCATCCGGTGGAGGCGCGCAGCCAGCTGGGAGAGTATCAGAGAAAGCACAACACGGCGCGCGCAAAGCTGCTGGAGGAATTGTTAGGAGAGACGGAGCTGGACTGGGAGTTTATCACCAAAAAGCTCGGTGTGTCGTCGGCTGTGATAAAGGCGATGGAAGAGCAGGGAGTCCTAAAAGTAACCAGGGAGACGATGTACCGCAATCCCGTGGGACAACTTCAGACCGGGGGATACCAGCTTTCCTTAAATGAAGAACAACAGCATGTGGCGGATGTGGTGTGCGGCGACTACGACCAGGGGAAACGCGGGACCTATCTGATCCACGGAGTGACAGGAAGCGGCAAGACGGAGGTGTATATGGAGCTGATCGCCCATGTACAGAAGATGGGACGGCAGGCGATCGTGCTGATCCCTGAGATCGCGCTTACCTATCAGACTGTCATGCGTTTTTATAAGAGGTTTGGAAACCGGGTCTCCATCTTAAATTCGCGCATGTCGGCGGGGGAGCGCTACGACCAGTTCACCCGGGCAAAAAACGGCGAGATTGACATTATGATCGGTCCGCGTTCTGCACTGTTTACCCCGTTTTTAAATCTCGGACTGATCATTATCGACGAGGAACACGAGACTTCCTATAAGAGTGAGACCGTTCCGCGCTACCACGCCAGGGAGACCGCCATCGAGCGGGCGAAGATGGTCGGGGCAAGCGTGATACTTGGCTCTGCCACGCCGTCAGTGGACAGCTTCTACAAGGCAAAGCGCGGCGAGTATACACTGCTTACGCTGACAAAGCGCGTCAGTGAGAAAAGCCTCCCGGACTGTGAAGTCATCGACTTAAGGGAGGAGCTTCGGGCAGGAAACCGTTCGATCCTAAGCAGACGTCTGACGGAGGCGATGGAGGAGCGGCTGGCGAAGAAGGAACAGATGATGCTTTTTATCAACCGCCGTGGGCTGGCGGGGTTTGTCTCTTGCAGAGCCTGCGGACATGTGATAAAATGTCCGCATTGCGATGTTTCCCTAAGTCAGCACGAAGGTGGCAGAATGGTGTGCCACTACTGTGGCTATGAGGAGCCGCAGAAAACGGTATGTCCATCCTGTGGCTCGAAGTACATCGGCGGGTTCAAAGCAGGAACCCAGAAGATTGAACAGGTTGTTAAGGAGCGTTTCCCGCAGGCGAGAGTGCTTCGGATGGATATGGATACCACCCGCAGCAAAGAGAGCTACGAGCAGATTTTATCGGCGTTTGCGAATCAGGAGGCAGATATCCTGATCGGCACGCAGATGATCGTCAAGGGACATGATTTCCCGAATGTCACATTGGTTGGCGTGCTGGCGGCGGATTTATCACTTCATGTGGGAGATTATCGTGCCGCAGAGCGGACATTCCAGCTGCTTTGTCAGGCGGCGGGGCGTGCCGGGCGTGGGGAGCAGCCGGGACTGGCGCTGATCCAGACCTATGACCCCGGGCACTACAGCATCACGACAGCAAAGGCGCAGGACTACGAGGCTTTTTACGATCAGGAAATCCTCTACCGGGAGCTTATGTATTACCCGCCGGTGTGGAATATGCTAGTTATATTGTGCGCGTCGGAAAAGGAAGAGGCTGCAGAGAAAGGCGCAAGGCTGCTGGCAGAAGAGTTAAACCGCGTGATCGCAGAGATGCCGGAGAAGAAAATATTGTTAGTGGGTCCTGCGGATGCGGCGATCGCAAAAGTAAACGATATTTACAAAAAAGTTATTTACCTAAAAACCGGGCAATATGGTTCTTTAGTAAAAATAAAAGACAGAGCAGAGGCATTTACCAGGGAATCCCGGGATTACCGGGATGTGATGATCCAGTTTGATTTCAATCCGGTAAATGGATTCTGACAGAAAGTGGAGGAAGAATATGGCACTTCGAACAATACGTGTGCAGGGAGACCCTGTACTGAATAAGACATGCAGAGAGATTACAGAGATCACCCCGAAGATTGAGGAGCTGATCGAGGATATGCTTGATACGATGTATGAGGCAAACGGCGTTGGACTGGCAGGTCCACAGGTAGGCGTGCTCCGCCGTATCGTGGTCATCGATGTGGGAGAGGGACCGATCGTCATGATCAATCCGGTCATCCTTGAGACATCCGGGGAGCAGACCGGGGATGAGGGATGCCTTAGTATCCCGGGAAAAGCCGGAACTGTGACAAGACCGAACTATGTCAAAGCGAGAGCTTTTGATGAGAATATGGAAGAGTATGAGATTGAGGGAACCGAGCTTTTGGCGAGAGCCATCTGTCATGAGTTAGATCACCTCGACGGACATCTTTATGTGGAGAAGGTAGAAGGACCGCTTCACGATGTGACCTATGAGACAGAGGAAGACGAGTAGAGCGCAGTAAGCAGAGTTGGAGGTTGGCTATGAGAGTGATTTTTATGGGAACACCGGATTTTGCGGTGGGGACATTGGAAGAAATCATAAAGGCAGGGCATGAGGTTGTGCTGGTGGTATCCCAGCCGGATAAAGCCGTCGGACGCAGCAAGGCATTAAAATATACGCCGGTCAAGGCATGCGCCATTGAGCACGGCATTGAGGTGTATCAGCCGGAGCGCGTGCGGGAGGAATCCTGCATTGAATATTTGCGTGGCTATCAGCCGGATATCATAATTGTCGAAGCATTTGGGCAGATTATACCGAAGGCAATTTTGGATATGCCACGTTTCGGATGTGTCAATGTGCATGCATCCCTGCTTCCGAAGTATCGCGGTGCAGCGCCGATCCAGTGGGCAGTCATCAACGGTGATGCGGTTACAGGTGTAACCACGATGCGCATGGATGAGGGATTAGACACCGGCGATATGATCATGAAGGAAGAAGTGGCGCTTCGGGAGGACGAGACCGCGGGAACCCTGTTTGAACGGCTCTCTGTGACAGGAGCAGAGCTCTGTGTCAGGACCATGGAGGCAATCGCGAACGGGACTGCCACATATACTCCGCAGAACGACGCGGAGGCAACCCATACGGCCAAGATCCACAAGGAATTAGGAAGTATTGACTGGAGTAAGGACGCAAGAACTATCGAGTGCCTGATCCGCGGCTTAGACCCGTGGCCGAGTGCGTACACCCGCCTTGGGGATAAGACTTTGAAGATCTGGAAGGCACGCGTGATCCCGGAAAACAGCAAAGCAACACCGGGATGTATCGTGGAGGTTGCAAAAGAGGGCATCAAAGTACAGACCGGAAACGGAATGTTACAGTTGCTTGAAATACAGTTAGAGGGCAAAAAACGTATGCCGGTGGAGGCATTTTTAAACGGCTATACCGTAGAGGAAGGCACCTATTTTAAGAGGGGCTAAAATAGCCATGCAGTTGATTTGATTGGAAAGGATGGGATTTATATGCCATATTATTACTGGGGATTTGACCCGACTTATATACTTGTGTTGATTGGTGCAGTGATCTGTATGATGGCTTCTGCAAAAGTGAAGAGCACGTATCAGAAGTATTCACAGTATCGCAGCATGTCCGGGATGACCGGTGCCATGGCGGCGGAGCGCATTTTACATTCCGCAGGCATCTACGATGTGACCATACAGCATGTGTCCGGCAATCTGACGGACAATTATAATCCGGGGAAAAAGACACTCAATCTTTCCGATTCGGTGTATAACTCGACTTCGGTGGCAGCAGTGGGAGTGGCAGCACATGAGTGTGGACATGCCATCCAGCACCAGCAGGGATATGCACCCCTTACGATCCGTTCTGCCATTGTGCCGGTTGCCAATTTCGGCTCGACTTTAGCATGGCCGCTGATTATTTTAGGACTTATTTTTGGACAGGGAGGTTCCCTGCTCATTCATATCGGAATTCTCTGCTTTTCTCTGGCAGTGCTGTTTCAGCTTGTCACGCTGCCGGTAGAGTTTAACGCCTCCTCACGGGCGCTTACGATCCTGGGACAGCAGGGAATTTTAAGTGAGAGCGAGCTGCCGTATACGAGAAAAGTATTGGGTGCAGCGGCGCTGACTTACGTGGCAAGCGCAGCGGCAGCGATTTTACAGCTGCTTCGTCTGATACTGCTGTTTGGAGGAAGAAGAAACGATGACTGATTCCGTAAATACGAGAGAACTGATCTTAGGAATCCTGATGGAAGTGACAAAGGAGCAGAATTACAGCCACCTTGTGATACGCTCTGTGCTGGAAAAATACCAGTATCTCGATAAAAAAGAGCGGGCGTTTATCACCAGAGTCTCAGAGGGAACCATCCAGCGGATGATTGAGCTTGACTACATCATCAATCAGTTTTCCAAGGTCCGCACGAACAAGATGAAACCGGTTATCCGCAATATCTTAAGAATGAGTGTCTATCAGCTCAAATATATGGACTCGGTCCCGGCATCCGCAGCCTGCAACGAGGCGGTAAAGCTCGCGCGGAAAAGAGGTTTCTCTTCACTGAGCGGATTTGTCAACGGCGTGCTCAGGCAGATTGGCCGTAACCTGGATGCGATTACATACCCGTCTATGGAACAGGAACCGGTGCAGTCATTGTCCGTGCGCTATTCCATGCCGGAATGGATCGTGCAGATGTGGATTGCCGATTATGGAATGGCACAGACCGAGGAGATGTTGGCTGCATTCCTGACGGAAGCGCCGCTTACGATCCGCACGAATTTAAGCAGGATATCGCCGGAGGACTTAAAGGTACGCTTAGAATCCGAGGGGGTCTGTGTGGAACAGCTGGATATGGAAAAATATCCGAAGCTTTCATATGCCTTTGCAATCAGCGGATTTGATTATCTGAATGGACTTGGCAGCTTCCGGGAAGGCTTGTTCTATGTGCAGGACATCAGCTCGATGATGGTTGCGGAGTATGCCGCACCAAAAGAAGGCGATTACTGTATCGACGTATGTGCAGCACCGGGCGGAAAGAGCATGCACCTTGCTGAAAAATTACACGGGACAGGCCATGTGGAGGCAAGGGATTTAACCGGGTACAAGGTGGCGCTTATCCGGCAGAACATCGAGCGGCAGCAGTTTGAAAATGTGACCGCAGTGCAGCAGGATGCCACGGAACTGGATGAGGCTTCCGTTGAAAAAGCAGATATCGTGATCGCGGATCTGCCGTGTTCCGGACTTGGCGTTATGCGCAAAAAGGCAGATATCAAATACCGCATGACACCAGAGGGACAGGAGGAGCTGGTGCGCTTGCAGCGCCGGATCTTAGACACGGTATGTACTTATGTGAAGCACAAAGGCACGCTGGTCTATTCCACCTGTACGATCAACAGGCGTGAAAACGAAGAAAATGTGCGATGGTTTATCGAAACACACCCGGAATTCACACTGGAGAACATGGAGCAGATGTTTCCGGAGAAAGAGGCAGGA
>CAVCFM010000299.1:0-3744 GCA_963601305.1 bacterium
TCCCAGCGCTCGCCGCTCTTTCCAGCCTCTCTCCACGCCATACCCTTGGAGATCGCATCCTGATGGGAACCGGAGAATGCGGTAAACACCAGGTCTCCGGCATACGGTGTACGCTCATATACATGCATGCCGGTGTATAATTCATATTTTTCACGGATGTGCGCGATATCAGAAAAGTCCAGTCCCGGGTCAACTCCGTGACATACCATGTTCATCGCCACTGTCACGATATCGACGTTACCGGTGCGCTCTCCGTTGCCGAACAACGTTCCCTCCACACGGTCTGCGCCGGCAAGGATACCGAACTCCGCGTCGCTGATGCCGCAGCCTCTGTCGTTGTGCGGGTGTACGCTGAGCACCACGTTATCTCTGTATTTTAAATGCTTATGTATATACTCGATCTGGCAGGCAAATACATGCGGCATTGCAATCTGCACAGTGGTCGGAATATTGATGATCGCCTTGTGCTCTGCATCCGGCTTCCATACATCCAGCACCGCGTTGCAGACTTCCACGGCATAATCCACCTCAGTTCCCGGGAAGCTCTCCGGGCTGTACTCAAACGTAAAATTGCCGTCGGTCTCATCCGCCAGTGTCTTTAACAGTTCTGCACCGTCAATTGCCAGCTGCTTGACTTCCTCTTTGCTCTTTTTAAATACCTGCTCACGCTGTGCCACCGATGTGGAATTATACAGATGGATGACCGCATGTGGCGCGCCCTTTACCGCTTCAAAGGTCTTGCGGATGATATGCTCTCTCGCCTGTGTCAGCACCTGAACCGTGACATCGTCCGGTATCATATTCCGCTCGATCAATGCCCGCATAAAATTATATTCCGTATCGGATGCTGCCGGGAATCCCACTTCAATCTCTTTGAATCCAATGTCCACTAACATCTGGAAGAATTCCAGCTTCTCCTCTAATCCCATCGGCTCGATCAGCGCCTGATTACCGTCTCTTAAATCCACACTGCACCAGATTGGCGGCTTCTCGATGGCGTCTTTTTTGACCCAGTCGTAAGTTACCTCTGGTGGCATAAAATATGATTTTCCGTACTTTGCTGCTATATCCATAATACTCCTCCGAAAATATCAAGAAAGTTGATTTATTTTTATCTATCGTAACACAGTGCTTCAATCCAAACAAGGTGCGTTTTTAATCAATTTTCTTGATTTATTTTAATATATCCACTTTTTTACAGACATCTTCCAGACAACAGCGCTCACAGTGTGGGCTTGTCCGCGCCGTGCAGACTTCTCTGCCGTGATCCACAAGACGGTGGCAGAAGTTATTGCTCTCCTCCGGCGGGATGATCTTCCACAATTCCATCTCCACCTTTTTCGGCTCCTTGATGCCGTCCACCAGTCCCATGCGGTTGACCAGCCGGATACAGTGGGTATCCGTCACGATCGCCGGTTTGCCAAAGACATCTCCCATGATAAGGTTCGCGCTCTTGCGCCCGACTCCCGGCAGCTTTAAAAGCGCATCAAAATCCTCCGGAACCTTTCCGCCATATTCATCCCGCAGCATTTTCATGCAGGCGCTGATATCCTTCGCCTTGCTGTGCCCGAGTCCGCATGGCTTTACGATCCGCTCGATGTCGGCTACCTCCGCCTCCGCCAGCGCATTAACATCCGGGAACTCGCGGTAGAGTTCCGGCACGACCACATTGACCCTGGCGTCCGTGCACTGGGCAGCCAGCCGCACGCTCACCAACAGCTTCCAGGCATCGTCATAGTCCAAGGTACACGACGTGTCCGGGTACTCCTTTTTCAGCCGCTCGATAATTTCTTTTGCACGCTCTTTTTTTCTCATATCAAAATCATGCCTTTCTGTCGTCAGCTATTTTCACAATTTGCTTTCCTTTATTATATGAATTTTGTCCATGTTCGACAAGGCTTCTTTTGTGCGCTGAAAAATGCACTATTTTCCTTGAAACCCGTCTTCCCCAGTGTTAAAATAGCAACTTGGAGAAATTTTATAAAAATTTAATAATTAGGAGACTCTTTATGAACGAATTAAGACCAAAATTGTTTGACGTCATGAAGGGCTATACAAAAGAACAGTTAATTAAGGATATTATTTCCGGTATTATTGTTGCGATTATCGCCCTTCCTTTATCCATCGCCTTAGCGATTGCTTCCGGTGTCAGCCCTGAGCAGGGACTCTACACTGCGATTATCGCCGGCTTCTTCATTTCTTTCTTCGGTGGAAGCCGCGTTCAGATTGGCGGTCCAACCGCAGCATTTGTTGTCATTATCTATGGTATTGTGACCGAATACGGCACCGGTGGATTGATCGTTGCCACAATTTTAGCCGGTATCATCCTTGTGATCATGGGTATCTGTCACTTTGGTTCCCTGATAAAATATATTCCTTATACGATTACCACCGGTTTCACCTGCGGTATCGCCGTGACATTGTTTGTGGGACAGCTCAAGGACTTTTTCGGACTCTCGATCGCGTCCGTTCCTTCCGAATTCCTCGACAAAGTCATCGCGTATATTACCAATATCGGCACGATCAACTGGCTTGCAACCGGTATCGGTCTTGTCGCCATTGTCATCATGCTGGTATGGCCAAAAGTAACCGACAAAATTCCAGGTTCCCTGATCGCCATTATCATCACGACTGCCATCGTGTATTTTGCAGACCTGCCGGTCAACACCATCGGAAGTGTCTATGGAGAGCTTTCCTCTTCCTTCCCTTCCTTTACCGTGCCGGCTTTCAGTTTTAAACTGATCCAGGAGATGCTGTCCCCTGCATTTACCATCGCAATCCTTGCGGGAATTGAATCTCTGCTTTCCGCAGTCGTATCCGACGGTATGATCGGCGATACCCACAAATCCAATGCAGAGTTGATCGGACAGGGACTCGGTAACATTTTCTCCGGTCTCTTCGGAGGTATTCCTGCGACAGGCGCAATTGCCCGTACCGCAGCCAACGTCAGAAACGGCGGCCGTACCCCGATTGCCGGTATCGTACACTGTATTACACTGACCATCATTCTGCTTGCGCTGATGCCGCTTGCAGCTTTAATCCCGATGACAACCTTAGCTGCCGTACTTTTGATCGTGGCTGCAAATATGGCTGACTGGACCTCGTTCTTCCGCCTTTGCAAGACCGCACCGAAAAGTGATGTCATCGTGTTGGTTGCAACCTTCCTTTTGACCGTGTTCTTTGATCTGGTTGTTGCGATCGAGGTAGGCGTTGTGCTTGCAGCTCTGTTGTTTATGAAACGTATGGCAGAAACTGCCGATGTAAAATCCTGGAAATATACAGAAGAACCGGATGTCACTCCGGGAGAAGTAGAGAAGCTTCGCGTGCTCGACCGCAGCATCCGCGTATTTGAGATCAGCGGACCTCTGTTTTTCGCTGCTGCTGACCAGCTTCTTTCCATTGACAGCAAATCCTATACCAAGGTCGTTGTCATCCGTATGCGCAGCGTTCCGGCAATCGATGCCAGTGCCATGAAGTCCCTCCGGGAATTGGCAGACCGCGCAAAGAGAAAGAATATCACACTGCTGTTTTCCCATGTCAATGAACAGCCAATGTCCGTCATGAAAAAGGATGGCTTTATCGACTATGTCGGTGCCGACCATTTCCTTCCGAACATTGTAGCTGCCCTTGACTATGCTGAAAACCTGATCAAAAAATAGGGGTTACTCCTGTTGCTGTCTGCGCACAATAAGCACTACAACAAGGAAACCAACCACTCCCAGACCGCCTGCCAGCAGGTTTACC
>CAVCFM010000300.1:0-8398 GCA_963601305.1 bacterium
CTTTGCGCCAGGTCTCTCCTGTGTCAGGTAGTAAATACCAAGGACCATATCCTGAGATGGCACTGCAACAAGTCCACCATCGGATGGTTTTAACAGGTTGTTCGGTGAAAGCAGCATGAAACGGCACTCTGCCTGTGCTTCCACGGAAAGTGGCAGATGGACAGCCATCTGGTCACCATCGAAGTCGGCGTTGAACGCGGTACATACCAATGGATGCAGCTTAATTGCCTTACCTTCTACCAGGATCGGCTCGAACGCCTGAATTCCAAGACGATGCAGTGTAGGAGCACGGTTCAACATAACCGGATGCTCTTTGATGACATCTTCTAAGACATCCCAAACTTCAGTCTGCAGCCTCTCGACCATCTTCTTTGCACTCTTGATATTGTGTGCGGTTCCGTTTGCAACCAGCTCTTTCATAACGAAAGGCTTAAACAGCTCGATTGCCATCTCTTTTGGCAGACCACACTGATAAATCTTTAACTTCGGCTCTACACAGATAACGGAACGTCCAGAGTAGTCAACACGTTTACCAAGTAAGTTCTGACGGAAACGTCCGGACTTACCTTTTAACATATCAGACAGGGACTTCAATGCTCTGTTACCAGGTCCGGTAACCGGGCGTCCACGACGTCCATTATCGATCAATGCATCAACTGCCTCCTGAAGCATACGTTTCTCGTTGCGCACGATGATATCCGGTGCACCGAGCTCTAACAGTCTTCTCAGACGGTTGTTACGGTTGATAATTCTACGATACAGATCGTTCAGATCGGAAGTTGCGAAACGTCCGCCGTCCAACTGTACCATAGGACGTAAATCTGGCGGAATAACCGGAATTACAGTCATGATCATCCACTCCGGTTTGTTGCCAGACTCACGGAATGCTTCTACTACTTCTAATCGTTTGATAATTCTGGCACGCTTCTGACCGGTAGCATCTGCGAGCTCTGCCTGCAATTCTGCAGAATCTTTTTCCAGATCAATGGCATGTAAAAGTTCCTGAATTGCCTCAGCACCCATACCTACGCGGAACGCGTTGCCATACTGTTCTCTTGCCTCCTGGTATTCTCCCTCGGAAAGCACCTGTTTGTACTGTAATGCAGTGTTACCTGCATCCAGTACGATATAGGAAGCAAAATACAATACTTTTTCCAGTGTTCTCGGTGACAGATCAAGGATCAATCCCATACGGGAAGGAATTCCCTTAAAGTACCAGATATGGGAAACCGGAGCTGCAAGCTCGATATGTCCCATACGCTCTCTACGAACACTTGCCTTTGTAATCTCAACGCCACAACGGTCACACACGACACCCTTGTAACGAATCTTTTTGTATTTACCACAGTGGCATTCCCAGTCTTTGCTCGGTCCGAAGATTTTCTCGCAGAACAAACCGTCTTTTTCCGGCTTTAAAGTTCTGTAGTTGATGGTCTCAGGCTTCTTAACTTCGCCGCGTGACCATTCTCTGATCTTCTCCGGAGATGCCAATCCAATCTGGATGGCATCAAATGAGATAGACTGGCCTGTCGCCTCTTTATTCATCATTTCTGGCATTTGTGACACTCCCTTCTATGTTCCGCCCAAGGCGGCACTCTCTACTCTTCGTCAAAAGCTCCTTCTTCCGCATCATCGAAAAACTCAGCGTCATCGTCCTCTTCGTCTTCCTCCACGGAAACGAGTTCCTCATTATCATCGAATTCCTGTTTTGTAAAGCCTGCTTTTGCAAAGGACTCGCTGTCCTCAAATGCAAAATCTTTATCTCCGGAAATGATGGAATTCAAATCGGTATTACCATATTCACTGGTTTCCATCAGTTCAACTTCATTTCTGTCCTCGTCTAAGACTTTGACATCCAGACCTAAGGACTGAAGCTCTTTTAACAATACCTTGAAGGACTCAGGAATTCCCGGCTCAGGGATGTTGTCTCCCTTGATGATTGCCTCATAAGTCTTCACACGACCAACAACATCATCGGATTTTACAGTTAAGATCTCCTGTAAGGTGTAGGAAGCACCATATGCCTCTAATGCCCAAACCTCCATCTCTCCGAAACGCTGTCCACCGAACTGGGCTTTACCACCCAACGGCTGCTGTGTTACTAAGGAGTACGGTCCGGTAGAACGTGCATGGATCTTATCGTCTACCAGGTGATGCAACTTCAGATAATGCATGTGTCCGATGGTTACCGGTGAATCAAACGGCTCTCCGGTACGTCCGTCGCGCAACTGTACCTTTCCGTCACGGGAAATCGGCACGCCTTTCCACAGCGCTCTGTGTGCTCTATTGTCATAAAGATATTTCATAACATCTTCATTCAATGTATCTTTGTATTTTGCCTCGAAGTCTTCCCACTCGAAGTTGACATAATCGTTGGCAAGTTCCAGGGTATCCTGGATATCAATCTCTTTTGCACCGTCGAATACCGGTGTCTCAATGTTAAATCCAAGTGCCTTTGCAGCCAGACTCAAGTGGATCTCAAGGACCTGACCGATGTTCATTCGGGAAGGCACACCCAATGGATTAAGGACGATATCAAGCGGACGACCGTTTGGCAGGAATGGCATATCCTCTACCGGCAATACACGGGAAACGACACCCTTGTTACCATGACGACCAGCCATCTTATCGCCGACAGAAATCTTTCTCTTCTGTGCGATGTAAATACGAACTGCCTGATTTACGCCCGGAGATAATTCGTCTCCGTTCTCTCTTGTAAATACCTTTGCATCCACAACGATACCATACTCACCGTGCGGTACCTTTAAGGATGTATCACGTACCTCTCTTGCCTTCTCACCGAAGATTGCACGAAGAAGTCTCTCTTCCGCGGTCAGCTCTGTCTCTCCCTTCGGAGTTACTTTTCCGACCAGGATATCACCGGCGCGAACCTCTGCACCGATGCGGATAATTCCGCGCTCGTCAAGATCTTTTAACGCATCATCGCCCACACCCGGAACATCTCTTGTGATCTCTTCCGGTCCTAACTTGGTGTCGCGGGCCTCTGCCTCATATTCCTCAATATGGATGGATGTATACACATCATCCTGTACCAGACGCTCACTTAACAGTACCGCATCCTCGTAGTTGTAACCTTCCCAGGTCATGAATCCGATCAACGGGTTCTTACCAAGTGCTAACTCTCCGTTGGAGGTAGATGGACCGTCTGCGATTACCTCGCCTGCTTCGACACGGTCACCTTTGAACACGATCGGTCTCTGGTTGTAGCAGTTAGACTGGTTACTTCTTGAGAACTTTGTGAGTTTGTATACGTCTCTGGTTCCCTCATCACTCTTGATGATGATCTGGTTGGACTCAGAGCTCTCTACAATACCGCCCTTCTTTGCAACCACACATACGCCGGAGTCGACAGCAGCTTTTGTCTCCATACCGGTTCCTACTACAGGAGCCTCGGTTGTCAAAAGCGGCACTGCCTGACGCTGCATGTTGGATCCCATCAGCGCACGGTTTGCATCGTCGTTCTGCAGGAACGGGATCAATGCTGTTGCGACGGAGAATACCATCTTAGGAGACACATCCATATAATCAAACATGGTCTTCTCGTACTCCTGTGTCTCGTCTAAGTAACGACCGGATACGGTATTACGAACGAAATGTCCTTCCTCATCCAGCGCCTCATTCGCCTGCGCCACATGGTAATTATCCTCTTCATCTGCGGTCATGTAGACAACTTCGTCTGTGACGCGTGGATTCTTAGGATCTGTTTTATCGATCTTACGGTATGGTGCCTCAATGAAACCATACTCGTTGATTCTTGCATAACTTGCCAGGGAGTTGATAAGTCCGATGTTCGGTCCCTCAGGGGTCTCGATCGGGCACATTCTTCCGTAGTGGGAGTAGTGTACGTCTCGAACCTCGAATCCGGCACGGTCTCTGGACAAACCACCCGGTCCCAATGCAGATAAACGTCTCTTATGTGTCAACTCACCCAGTGGGTTGTTCTGATCCATGAACTGAGACAGCTGTGATGAACCGAAGAACTCTTTTACAGCAGCTGTTACCGGTTTGATATTGATCAGGCTCTGCGGAGAAATTCCATCTAAATCTAAGGTAGTCATTCTCTCGCGAACAACTCTCTCCAATCTGGAAAGACCGATTCTGTACTGGTTCTGTAACAACTCACCAACCGCACGGATACGTCTGTTACCCAGGTGGTCGATATCATCGTCATGGCCAATGCCATATTCCAGATGCATATTGTAGTTGATAGATGCAAAAATATCATCCTTTGTAATATGCTTCGGGATCAGATCATGTATATTCTTTTTGATTGCCTCTTTCAAATCCTCAACGTCCGGATTTTCCTCCATCAGCTGGGCAAGAACCGGATAGTAAACCAGCTCTGTCACGCCTAATTCCTTCGGATTGCAATCTACATAATGTGTCAGATCTACCATCATAGAGGACAATACTTTGATATTTCTTGTCTCTCCCTGAATCCATACATATGGAACAGCAGCGTTCTGGATGTCATCAGCAAGGCTTCTGGTAACCTCTGTACCTGCCTCAGCGATAATCTCGCCTGTAGTAACATCCACAACATCCTCTGCCAAAACATGTCCATTGATCCGGTTGCGAAGTGCTAACTTCTTATTGAACTTGTAACGGCCCACTTTTGCAAGGTCGTATCTTCTCGGGTCAAAAAACATAGCAGAAATAAGGCTTTCCGCACTCTCAACAGTAAGCGGCTCGCCTGGTCTGATTTTCTTGTATAATTCAAGAAGTCCCTCTTCATAATTGGTCGCAACATCCTTGCCAAAACTTGCAAGAATCTTCGGTTCCTCGCCGAACAGGTCAATGATCTCCTGGTTGCTTCCGACACCTAAGGCACGGATCAATACGGTGATCGGCACCTTTCTGGTTCTATCTACACGAACATAAAATACGTCATTGGAGTCTGTCTCATACTCTAACCATGCACCACGGTTAGGGATTACAGTACAGGAATACAACTTCTTACCCACTTTGTCGTGAGCAATTCCGTAATAGATACCCGGAGAACGAACCAACTGGCTGACGATAACTCGCTCTGCACCGTTGATTACGAAGGTACCTGTTTCCGTCATCAAAGGAAGATCGCCCATGAATATCTCATGTTCATTAATTTCATCGGTCTCTTTGTTATGAAGTCTGACTTTCACTTTCAAAGGTGCTGCATAAGTAGCGTCTCTCTCTTTGCATTCTGGGATTGTGTATTTTACATCGTCTTCACACAGTGTAAAATCTACAAACTCTAAGCTCAGATGACCGCTGTAGTCAGCAATTGGAGAGATATCGTCGAAGACTTCTTTTAAGCCTTCTCTTAAGAACCACTGATAAGAGTCTTTCTGGACTTCTATCAGATTCGGCATCTCCAATACCTCTTTCTGTCTCGAGTAACTCATACGCATGCCTTTTCCAGCTTTCACCGGACGTATTCTGTTTTTCTCCATTGACGTTTCACCTCTCGTTTTTATATACTACGCAAAAGCGCGCAATAAGCCTAAAGCACCACAATAGTGCAACGTATATGATAGCACAATTGTCAACGGTTCGTCAAGTAATTTTTTCTAATTTTTATGAGGACATTTATCATTTCGTGCTCTCAACCTTCCGAGAAGCGCACTGTTGCTTGGCATCCGCCAAGCAACACGCGGCTGTCGCCGCTTACACGCAAAAACGGAGCAGCTGCCGGGAATAAATTCCCGCAGCTGCTCCGTTTTTTACTCGTACGCTTCTCGTAGCTTACGCGATTATTTTAATGTAACTTTTGCTCCAACTTCCTCAAGTTTCTTCTTGATGTCCTCAGCGGTAGCCTTGTCAGCCTGCTCTTTTACGATCTTAGGAGCGCCATCAACTAAGTCTTTAGCTTCTTTTAAGCCTAAGCCTGTTGCTTCACGAACAACTTTGATAACTTTAACCTTCTCAGATCCAACCTCTGTTAACTCAACGTCGAACTCAGTCTTCTCCTCAGCTGCTGCTGCATCACCAGCGCCTGCTGCTGCAACTACAACACCTGCTGCTGCAGATACACCGAACTCTTCTTCACAAGCTTTTACTAAATCGTTTAACTCTAATACGCTTAACTCTTTGATAGCATCAATAAACTCTGCTGTTGTTAATTTTGCCATTATAATATCCTCCATTTCAAAATATGATTCAAATCTTTGCCCCAATTACTCTGCTGGGGTTTCTGCTGCTTCTTCTGCCGGAGCTTCCTCAGCTGGTGCTGCTTCTACAGCTGCATCTGCTGCACCGCCCTGCTCTGCGATCTGATTAAGAACACGAGCAAGATTGGTGATAGGAGACTGTAAGCTTCCAAGTAATTTGGAAAGAAGCTCTTCTCTGGACGGTACCAAAGCGATTGCTTTCATACCATTCTCATCATAGAAATTACCTTCAACTACACCAGCTTTGATCTCAAGCGCTGGAGCTGTCTTAGCAAATTTCGCAAGAACTCTTGCTGGAGCTGTTGCATCTGTTGTAGAGATAGCAAATGCATTCGGTCCTTCAAGAACATCTTTTAAGCTTTCGAACTCAGTACCTTCTACAGCACGGCTAACTAATGTATTCTTATATACTTTATAAGTAACACCAGCTTCTCTTAACTGACGACGTAACTGGGTATCCTCTGCAACAGTAAGTCCGCGGTAATCTACAACTACGACTGACTGTGCGTCTTTGATGTTTTCAGAAATTTCCTGTACGATAGGCTGTTTTAATTCTACCTTTGCCACGAATCGTGCACCTCCTTTTTTATTTTTATATTGCAAATAGACACTGAGGTGTAAAAAAAATCCCCTCCATAGCCGGAGAGGAACTCAAATTCATTCTCATGATGATCGCTCATCAATAAGTCTCCTCGGTAGGCCCTACGGTTACGCCTTGCGGCACCTACTGTCTTCGGCAATATTATGAGCATGCTGTCTTGCAACATGCTCATATATTATAGCATTGTATATAGCGGCTGTCAACAAAAACTTGTCTTCACGCCAAACCAATTACTAGTTTGTAATCTTGGTAACGTTTAATTTAACGCCAGGTCCCATAGTAGATGTAAGAACTGCGCTCTTAATATACTGACCTTTTAAGCTTGAAGGTTTTGCCTTGTTGATAGCACCCATAAGGGTCTGGAAGTTGTCGCTTAACTGCTCTTCTGTGAAAGAAGCTTTTCCAACTGGCACGTGGATAATGTTTGTTTTGTCCAATCTGTACTCAATCTTACCAGCTTTGATATCGTTCACAGCTTTTGTAACATCCATGGTAACTGTTCCAGCTTTTGGGTTTGGCATTAAGCCCTTAGGTCCAAGTACACGTCCTAAACGACCAACAACACCCATCATGTCTGGTGTAGCAACGACAACATCAAAATCGAACCATCCTTCGTTCTGGATCTTCGGAATTAACTCCTCGCCTCCAACGAAGTCTGCACCTGCTGCCTGTGCCTCATCTAATTTTGTACCCTTTGCGAATACTAAAACTTTAACAGTTTTACCAGTTCCATGTGGCAGAACAACTGCTCCACGGATCTGCTGCTCAGCGTGACGTCCATCACAACCTGTTCTGATATGAAGCTCGATTGTCTCATCAAATTTCGCTGTAGCATTTTTCTTAACTAAGCCGATTGCCTCAGCTACATCGAACTGAGCGCTCTTATCAAATGCTTTTACAGCGTCCTGATATTTCTTTCCTCTTTTCATTCTAAATAAACCTCCTGGTGGTATTATCGGGAGAGGTCCCTCCCACTAATATAGATATCATCTGGGAAGTTTGGCTCGCCAAACTTCTAATGAACCAGCGCCATCGTGCGATGGTTCTATTCTTCAACGGTTACGCCCATACTTCTTGCAGTACCAGCGATCATGCTCATAGCAGCCTCTAAGGATGCTGCATTTAAATCAGGCATCTTAAGCTCTGCGATTTCCTGTAATTTTGCTTTGGAAATAGTTGCAACCTTATCTTTGTTTGGTGTTGAAGAACCAGATTTGATGTTGCAAGCCTTTTTAATTAATACAGGTGCAGGTGGTGTCTTTGTCACGAAGCTGAAGCTTCTGTCTGCGTATACTGTAATAACTACAGGGATGATTAAGTCGCCCTGATCGGCTGTTCTGGCGTTGAACTGTTTTGTAAACTCAACAATGTTAACGCCGTGCTGTCCAAGAGCAGGTCCAACTGGAGGAGCAGGTGTAGCCTTGCCCGCAGGAATCTGCAATTTGATGTATCCTTCTACTTTCTTTGCCATTGGAAAATTGCCTCCTTAATAAATTTTGAACTTGTCATACAAGTCTGCTTATTTCATAAGCTTAACATCTGCGAAACTTATTTCTACTGGTGTTTCGCGACCAAAAAGTTCCACATTGATGGTAACGATCTGCTTACTGTGGTTCATGGACTGGAT
>CAVCFM010000300.1:8408-18846 GCA_963601305.1 bacterium
GTTAACGCCGTGCTGTCCAAGTGCAGGTCCAACTGGAGGAGCCGGTGTTGCCTTTCCAGCAGGAATCTGCAATTTGATATATCCTTCTACTTTCTTTGCCATTGGAATTTGCCTCCTTAATTCATTTTAAGTCTGTTGCCAGACTTTGCTTAATCAATAAGCTTAACATCTGCGAAACTTATTTCTACCGGTGTCTCGCGACCGAATAGCTCAACGTTGATCGTCACGCTCTGCTTGTTGTGATTCATCGTCTGGATCACGCCGATGGTATCTTTCCATACACCACCGATGACAGCAACGGTATCACCCTCATCAAAGTCAACGACCACATTGTCTGTCTTGATCCCCAGTGGTCTCATTTCAGCATCTGTAAGTGGTACAGGCTTGCTTCCTGGTCCAACGAACCCTGTCACGCCTCTGGTATTTCTGACCACATACCATGTGTCATCGTTCATGATCATATTGATCAGAACATATCCCGGAAACATTTTCTTTGATACGGATTTTTTCGCGCCATTTTTCATCTCGACAACTTCCTGCATCGGAACCCGTACCTCAAGGATCTGGTCTTCCAGATGTCTGTTTTCAATTGTCTTGTCAATGTTCGCTTTTACCTTATTCTCATATCCTGAGTAGGTATGAACAACATACCAGTGTGCCTCTGCCATAAATCACTTTGCCTCCATTAAAAACTTAAACCTACAAGGAAATCAACGCCATACTGGATGATATAATCCATAAGCGCGATTACAAGACCCATTACCACGGAAACAGCAATAACAGCTGTCGTCTGTCTTGCAAGTGAATTCTTGTCCGGCCAAATAATCTTCTTGAATTCAGCCGAAAGGCCGGTAAAAAAGCTCTCCTTCTGAGCTTTGTTCTCGGTTTCTCCCATATTCTCACTCCTTTACTAGACTTGCCGCTCTCTACTATTTGGTTTCCTTGTGTAATGTATGAGTCTTGCAGAATCTACAATACTTCTTGGTTTCCATTCTGTCTGGATGAGCTTTTTTGTCTTTTGTCATGTTGTAATTACGTCTCTGACATTCTGTACATGCCAATGTAATCTTAGTGCGCACAACTTCCACCTCCATTAAAATTCTTTTTGCTTTTCTTCATGCAGGGCATTTTTAAAACTGCCCTAAAAAAAGGCATAAAAAAAAGACCTACTTCCATCGCGAGTCTAATATAGCACACTCCCGCAAGCACGTCAATACTTTTTTCCTGTTTACACATTTTTATCAGATAGAGTATAATATTTTTATATAAATATGCCGAAATAATCTAAAAGGTAAATTTTACACACCCCCACATGTTATCCTTCATTTGAAGTAGTATGGACACGACTTATATATACGGATAACACGTATGATTTCAAGGAAGAAAGGAGGGGATTATGATGGCCGCCATTGACAGCGCCTATCAGTACTATCTGAGCACCTATGGCAACTCTGCCGTATCACGCTATGATACCCACAAGAAGAGCCAGCTGCGTGCCGTCTACAATAATATAGTAAAAACCAACAAGGACTCTCCTCTGTACAAGATCAAGTATTCCGGGGATGTGCAGAAGTTCGCGATTGATATTAAGGAAGGAACCCGTTCCATCCAGAATGTCATTGCGTCACTCTCTGATTCCGATGACGGTCTTGAGAGCGCTTTTTCAAAAAAAGTAGCGCAGTCTTCCGATGAAGACACCGTCTCTGCCGAATACATTGGTTCTGATTCCGACGCGGACGACGACCTTTCTTTTGACGTGGAGGTATTGCAGCTTGCATCCCCACAGATTAACACCGGTAATTATCTGCAGGATAGTGGATTGTCCATAAAGCCAGGTTCTTACAGCTTTGATCTGTCTACTACGCTCTGCACCTATGAGTTCCAGTTTAACGTTGATTCCGATGATACCAATTATTCCATACAGCAGAAGTTAGTTCATTTGATCAATACATCCAACATCGGCTTACACGCCTCTCTGGTCAAAAACGATTCCGGCGCCAATGCCATGCAGATTGTTTCCAGCCAGACCGGCATCGGGGATGATGCAGCTTCCCTTTTTTCCATCCGGCCAGCGCCTGACCACGGCTCCATCAAAGCCATGCAGACACTGGGATTCGACCAGATATCGGAAGATGCCAAGAACTCTGTATTCCTGTTAAACGGCACCGAGCGCACGTCGTTCTCGAACACCTTCACGGTGAACAATGCCTTTTCTCTGACATTGAAGCAGACGAACGAGCCGGGACGCGCCACCCAGATTGGTTTCAAATCCAACACGGATGCCATAGCCGACAACATCCAGTCTCTGGTAACCGTATACAACAACCTGATATATCTCGGGCACAACCAGTCCGGTGCACAGCAGTCCGACAAGCTGATCCGGGATATGAGCAGTGTCGCCAAGTCCTACCGCAATGAATTAGAGGCGATCGGACTCACCTTGGACGATGACAGCTGCCTCACTATCGACCGCAGTCTTTTAACAGATGCAGTTTCCTCGGAGGATGCCAAGGATACATTTTCCGTATTGAACGATTTTAAAAACGGGCTTGCAAAGCAGGCCGCAAAGGCTTCCATCGACCCGATGAACTATGTCAACAAATTATTGGTTGCGTACAAGAATCCTACGGGACGCAACTTTGCAACACCATATATCACATCCATCTACTCCGGTATGATGATGGATACCATTTGTTAAAAAAGAACCGTTTGGACGATGTCATTTTTTCCTGACATTTTCCAGACGGCTCTTTTCTTTTTATCCGAATGCAGTCTCTAACATCTGTGTGATCCGGTCGACGTAATTGTGATGTTCTTTTACCTTGCGGTATCCGTTCTGCGCAATCTCCCGGCGCTCCTTTTCGTGGGACAGATAGTAGCCAACCTTTTCCTGCAGATCTTCGATACCGTCAAAGCAGACCAGATCCTCCCCCTCCTTAAAATAGTACGGGATTTCCGCCTGATAGTTCGTCATGAGAAACCCGCCACAACCGAGCACATCCCAGATGCGAAGCGGGATTCCGCTCTTAATGTTCGGGATGGTAAAATTAAGATTTATCTTAGATGCCCGAAACACCTTCGGCATCTCGCTCCAATAATCCACAGACCCCATATAGCGTATGCGCAGCAGATCGCTGACATCGCTGTTGCTGTAGACATTCACATCAAAATGCTTCGACAATTCTATCAGCCCGCGCCGCCGCTCTATCTCTGCGATTTTAAAACCAAGCACGGTCGTCTGGAAAATCAGCCCCAAGTCCGAAAAAGAACCTTCGGATTTTTCCAGCTTAAAATAGTGCTGCAATTGTTCCAGAATGTCGGTCGTCAAAAGTGGTTCCACCATATTGGCTCCGCTGACATTCAACTGTGCCTCCATCACCGCGTCAAAGTAGCCACGCAGATAATCCGGCAGCTTGTTTTTGATCCTGTCGTAGGAATTGCGCTCATACAGACTGCCCACAAACGCCACATCGCCCTGGTACTTCATCACATCATCCGCGCCATCCAGTACAGCGTCCATCCGGTCTGTGTCCACCGCCAGCGGCAGATACCAGATATGCTCAACACCCATCCCCTTAAATTCCAGGTAATTGGTCTTGTCAAACGTGAAGATATAGTTGCAGTCGTGGAACACCGACTCATGATACATGCTGATCAGTGGATTGTCGCAGGTCCAGGAGACATATTTTACCCCCGCCCGCTGACATACATTGGAGATCAACGCAAAATAATTGACCGTGAAGACCATATCGTAATGGTTTTCTTTTATCTTCTCCTCGATCACCCGCTCAAACTCCGGGCTCACATCATAGCTCCCCAGTTTTTGCTCGATGTTGTCCACCGTATGTCCAAGCCGCAAAAATGTCTGCTCAATATCCCTGTAATTGTATGCCTTCCAACGATACATTAAAATATGCATGTTTTCTCTCCTGTCTGCATATCAGCATGACTGTCAATACAGCCATGCCTCTTTGATATATTCCGCTCTGCTTTTCCACGTATGATTCTCTTTTGCCGCAAGATATCCACATTCCGCCATTTTTTGTGCCTCTGTCATGTTGCCAAACAGTCCGCACACGCGCTCCGGCAACGTTCCAAGTTCTCTCCTTGAGAACATCACCAATTCCTTTCCATCGGTAAATTCCCGTCGCAGATAGGTCGAATCATCCGTCACCACCGCCGCTTTTGCCAACATTCCGTTAAAAATCCGGTCATGCGCACCTGCCTTAAACCAGGTCATCGTATTGAGGACAATCTTGGAATCGTTCATAAGCGGCAATATCTGCGGTGCCAGCACACATCCCCGATAATCGAGATACGGATTGTCACTCCACTCGCACTTATCCCAGCCCGTACCGTAAGCCGTCACCCGGATTCCGTTTTCCACCAATATCCGCACCGCCTGCTCCCGGTAAAAAGATGTGGCATAGGAATCGAGGAAACGCATCTGCACCACGATCTCATGGATACGCCGCTCTGAAATGTCATTTCTTTTATCCCGCAGATAGGCTTCAATCGCCGCCTCTGTGGTCGTATCCGGCTGCGCCACCAGCGCTGATAACACTTCCTTTGCCAGTTCCTCTCCATCGACCTCCGGTATCGATGACAGATCCGGTATCATCTTTGCCACCGTATAAATCGGCAATGCCCCGGCATATAACACATCGATTCCGCGCTCGGCGAGCGGTTTATGCCTCGTGCCAAGCTCCACCCCGGCATGAGGCAGGAAATCCACCTGCCGGATGTTTTTGAAAAAACGCCGGATGTACGTCACATGATTGCGGTCCGTGCAGAGCACTACTGAGGTATCCGGCGCCCCGCGCAGCGGTTTTTCATAATGGAACGGATGGTCCATCAGAATATTCAGATATGGAATCCCGTAATGCTCCCAGATATTTGCACGTGGCTCCCCCATAAAGCCGCGAGTCACCTGCCCGTCTTCTGAAATTGTGGCATCTGTATCACAAATTGCAAAATCCAAATTATAGCCTAAGTTGTTAAACGTAATGCCGGCAAATCCTTCCCCTGCCTCACTCGGCTTTTTCCCTGTCTTTTCCAGATAGGACTCAATCTGCGCAAGCAGTGCCTCCTTGCTCTCCTCCTTGTGATTCGCATCGTAGATAAACGACAGATACCCCATATCCTCAAATGCCCTGCGCAATTCTTCCGTAAATAAATCCAGGGTGTCGTAAACCCCTGTAAAATATATAATCGTTTTATTCATAAGTCCACTCCATGTCAGTTATCGGTTGAAAACCGGCGCATCTTTTACCATGCAGTTTTTTCTGCAGAAGCAAATTCCGTATTTCAAAATAATCCGATATCCCTCGTCCACCAATTCCGCATCATAACTTCTTTCTTCTATCTGTTCTAATGCCTTATCACACAATTCTTCCATCTGTGTAAATTTATGCGCATGTTTTAATTCCACAATAATCGCCGGCTGGTTCGGTGAAAATGGTTTTAACACAATATCCGGTCGTCCATCTCCCTGTTCTCTGTTTGACCGGATCTCATACCCCGTCATTCCACTTAAAATCCCAAGCATATAGCCATGATAAAACTTCTCTGCATCATCATAATAGCTGATACTTCCCAATAACTGGTTATTAATAAAGTTTTCTATCTGTACACATTTCCCGCTTTTCATCGCCTCATAAAGAGTCTTGAAATCATAACCTTTCTGTTTCTGTTCAAACCACTCCCGGATCGTGTTCTGATAAATATATCTGACTTCTTCATTCGGGATAGCTAACGTCAGATAAATCATATTTCCTTCCAGCCTCTGCGTCACAGCTTTTAAATATCCTGTAAAAAACAGGAAATTCCACAAATTATCCTGCGTTCTGTAGATATCTCCATAGGTAATATCCTCATGCACTGGTTTTTCAATAACCTCTCCTGCAATAAGTCTCTCAATTTCTCCCTTGACCCCTTCGTCCGCTGTCTCTACAAGCTCACGGACAATACTGTTTGAGGATGTATTCGACCAATACGGCTTCGGAAATGCCACTGTATTGGTAATCGCTGTTTTGACATAATTGATCATGCTCCAGGGATTATATACTTCTGTATTCCCGAACAAATACCCATCATACCAGTGTTTTACTTCATCCAGCTTTTCACTTATCCCGTAAAAAGCCAGCATATTTTCAACTTCGCTTGTCGTAAATCCAAAATATTCCGCAAAATTATCATTTAATATAGAATTCACTTCCAAATTATTCAGTCCTGTAAAAATACTCTCCCTGCTAATCCTCAAGCAGCCTGTAATGACCGCAAATTCAAGATTGTCATTTGTCTTCAATGCAGATTCAAACAGCGAGCGTACAAAATCTACCATTTGGTCATAAAATCCCCTAAAATGCGCATTCTCTAATGGTACATCATATTCGTCAATCAAAATTATCACCTTACTCTTATGATAATTTTTCAGACATTCCGACAAAAAAGCTAACGCTGTGACATATGCGCCCGGCTCTGCGCCTCTGCCCATGATAGCCCGATATTTTTCTTGATCTTCTGGTAAGATCGAGTCCGATGCCAATATATATGCATGACGTTTATATTCTATCGAAATCTGCTCCACCAGACACTCATAAGCCAGCTGAAAATCCGGTTGCTTTGCTGACTTTAAAGAAAGCGATATCACAGGATACTGCCCCATATGACGGGTATATGGTTCGCCCGCTTCCACGATCTTCATTCCGTCAAAATAGTGGCTGTTATCAGTTACCGCCCCATCTACTTCAACCTCATTTTCAAAGAAAGTTCTCAGCATGCTAAGCGCGAGCGTTTTTCCGAAACGGCGTGGTCTTGTAAAAAGATTTACTTTCCCACCCTTATCTAAAATGTCTTTTATCATCAGCGTCTTATCTACATAATAATAAGATTTTTCGATTATTTCTCTGTAATTTTCAATTCCAATTGCCAATGGTTTTTTCAACATTATCACCTCGCCTGTCTCCAAAAACTTTCTCCGATAAATGGTCCTTCTGAAGGAAGCACCTGTCCATGAATACATTATATGCAATTTTCCACTCTACTGTCTATTAGACATTATCACGAAACTGCACATAAAAAACCGGCGATTACAATCTCCTCCATCTACAGGATTTCTCTTGTAATCAACCGGTCTTATCATCCACTATTTCAGTAATGCGATAATCGCCTCTGGTCTCTGATTATACTGAGCCAGTAAGCTCTGTGATGCATTCATCAGAATCTGGTTTGCAGTGTAACCTAAAATCTCATCGCCGATATTCGTGTCTCGGATATCACTCTCAGACTGCTGTGTATTCTGTGATGAGATATCTGCATTCTTTACAGCGTGTTCCAGCTTTTCCCAGACAGAGCCAAAGTCATTCCGCCAGGATGCCGCTTTCTCAATTGCATTCTGCACCAGTGTAATAGAATCCGACGCATTCTGATGATTAGATACATCAACCGCATCTACACCAAGACTCTCTTTGCTGGCATTCACAAAATTGATCGTAATGCTCTGTTCGGCAAGCGACCCTGTCTGAATATGAAAATATCCGGGTCTCGCCTGTGGTGTACCTTCCGCAAGCATATAATTCTGATTAAAATTGGTCTCATAAGCAATATGATCAATCTGCTGATTCAACTGATCGATCTCATCCTGAATTGCATTCCTGTCAGCTTCCGTATTCACGTCATTTGCTGCCTGCGTTGTCAATTCTACCATACGCCCTAATATATTTTGCGTCTCCTGCAATGCTGCATCCGCAACCTGAACCAGGCCAATTCCGTCCTGAATATTATCCGACGCTCTGTTCAATCCTCTGATCTGATTGCGCATTGCCTCAGATACGGTAAGTTCCGCCGCCTGATCATTTGCATGATTAATCTTGTAACCAGACGCAAGTTTCTCTGAAGATTCCTGCACTTTTTGCATATTAATCTTCAGTCGCCGATGCTGGAACATCGATGACATGTTATGGTTTACAATCATTCCGCCCATATTTCCCTCCGTGTCTTTCGTTATCAAAGATGCCGCGCATCCCTGGTAATCATCTTCCTTGATAATTAGCTATATAGTATATCGTCATTTTTTTGTTTTTCTTAAGTTATATCGCAGATTTACTTACTCATTTTCCAACATTATTTTAACGTATTCCTGCGTCTTATCCCGCATGATCAAAAGTCCCTCTTCCAGCTCATCAAATGCAAGTCTTTTTGAAATCAACGTTTGTGGCGCAATTCTTCCCTCGCCAAGCCGCTTTAACACGTAATGCCAGTCATCCTGTTCACTGTGCGTAAATGACGAATTCCAGCTTCCCTTCACCGTCAACTGATTGCGCAATACCTTCCAGTAAATACTCTTATCCAGCAAAATATCGGATGCAGGATTTCCGATCAACTGCACTATTCCTTCCGGTGCTGTATTCAAAATCGCCTGATTAATGGTCTCGGCTTTTCCCACACACTCAAAAAAAGTATCCACTCCGTAGTTCCTGGTTCTCGCTGCCAGCCATTCACTGACATTTTCACACCTGCCATCGCAATAGTTTTCTGCCGGAATTCCCAGCGCCATAACCTGTTTTTTTTGAAAATCCTTATTCCCAATAGCAAAAACCTGCTCTACTCCCGCCTCTTTTAAAAACATACACAACAGCAAACCTATGGTTCCAAGTCCATAAACTGCGACCGTTTGCTCTCCCGTCACTCCTGCCTTACGCATTGCATGAACTGCCACAGCCATCGGTTCTAACATTGCAGCCTGCTCATAGGATACATTTGCCGGAAGCTCGATTAGATTTTCCTGCGGCACTGCCACATATTCCGCAAATCCACCGTCCGTTCTTGAGCCAAGATAGCTGTAATGTCTGCACAATTCAAACTGCCCATTCTGACAGGGAATACATTTGTGGCATGGAATCAGTGGAAAAACTCCCACGGATCTGCCAATCCACTGTTCATCCGCCCCTGCTCCTGCTGCCTCGACAACACCGGAAAACTCATGTCCCGGGATCAGCGGGAATGAATAGGTTCCCGTCTGATATATCCTAGGAATGTCCGAACCGCATATTCCTGCAGCCTTCACTTTAACCAGAACCTCGTTGTCTTTAAGTACTGGTTCCTGTACATTCTCATATCTTAAGTCATTTATTGCATGCAATGCATATGCCTTCATCCCTGTATCCTCATTTCCTCACAAAACCGGTTCAGATCTTCCTGTGTGGTTATTTTGTAATTCTTTTCATCCCCGGGAATTGTCACGATGTCCATGCCAGCCAGCACTGCCGGTTCTGTAGAGCCATTAATCCCCAATATTTTTTCCGGGAAAAGCATACGGTTTGCCTCCATATATCTGCCAAACCGGAAAACCTCGGGAGCCTGTCCCGCCAGCACATTACTTCTACTCAAAAGGCGTGAAACTTTTTTCCCGTCATCGCTATAATAAACAGTATCTTTCATCGGAAGCACCGGAAGGACTCCATCGTGAGCACCCGCTGCGTCTATGCATGCTGCCAGAAGTTCCTTGGACAGACATGGGCGCGCCGCATCATGGATAATCACCAAATCCTCTTCCCCGGCATATTCCTGCATATCATTGAGTCCATTCCAAATGGAAAGCTGACGATTTTTTCCCGGTTCCGAAAAACCATGGAATTTCTGCTTATTCGCCTGCTTTTCTATCTGCTCGTGAATGTACTCCTGCCAGGATGCGTCTGCCACGATCCAAACTGCATCCACGCTGTCACTGTCAAAAAATGTATCCATACAATAGGCTATGATCGGCCGGTTGTTGACTTCTATGTATTGCTTGGGAACATCTGCACCAAGTCTTGTTCCGGTTCCTCCCGCTAAAATCAGCGCTATATTCATTTAAAACTTCAACTCCCTGATATCTTTTAAAATATCCATATACGTTCTGCCTTTTCCAAACAGTAACGTCGTTCCCAGTACAAACCCTTTTACGCCCATCGGAGCAAACGTCTGAATTTTATCTGCGCCACAGGCTCCGTCCCAATATACTTCAAAATCCATATCCTGACGCATTTGAAGCAATCTTTTTATCTTTTTTCCTACATAAGGAAGATACATCTGACCTGCGTTTCCCGGGTTTACCGACATTACAAGAACCTTGTCCACAATCTGAAGCATCTCCATCACTGTCTCTATGCTGGTTCCCGGATTAATCGCAATTCCCGGGATCATTCCCGCATTGATGATTTTCTGTAAAGTCGTCGATGGATGATATTCCGCTTCCGGATGGATATAAACGGTATCGCCTTTGCGCAGGTGCGATAAAAATAATCCAATATTATTGTTCGGATGTTCTATCATCAAATGCACATCCAACGGTTTTTCCGTCGCAGACGCAACATAAGCCATATCATTTAATGACATCGCATAATTCTGTACAAAGCGTCCATCCATAATATCAATATGAAAGGAGTCTACCCCTGCC
>CAVCFM010000301.1:0-5427 GCA_963601305.1 bacterium
GCGGATGACAGCTATGGGGACGTTGCACAGAGGCTTAATGCATATGGAAATGATTCCATGAACGGTCAGACGTTTCAGATGAAAAATAACTGTAAGGAGGCGATTGCGTCCAGACAGCTATCGGAGATTGCTTTCATTGTGACGGTCTATGTGGGCTATTTTAAAGCAGTATTAAAGCGTTACGACATCAAAATCCTGATCGAGGATGCGGGCAAGGCGTATATCCTGCGTATGCGCTGTTCTCTGTTCCGCGACTGGACGAAGGGAGACAAGCAGGTATTGTATCGCGAGCGGGACGAAGAGATGCGCAATAGTCTCTTTGCTGCGACAGAGCGGGCGATAGATGCCTTTGGCTTTAAGTCGGTAACGATGGAAAAAGGCGACGATTTCCTAATCAATATCGCCGTCCATAAAAAATATATCGCCGGATAAAATCGAATATTGTATAAAAATAATAGCTGGTATAACATGCGTTTATACCAGCTATAATATTTTATTCATTGACAAATGAACGAAGAAGTGTATAGAATAATACGACGGTATAATTGTATACAATTATGCATGTAAGAATATACAGACGTATTGTAACAATATACAAACACGAGGAATTATATGATACGGGGTAAAAGGAGCACTGCTATGAAGGAAGAATCTAGAGAAGTTGTCATGAATAAGAAAACCAATCTATTGCAGTTGGAAGAACATTTTTACCAGCTGGTAGATGTGGACGAACCGAATGTATTTCATAATCTTTTCCCATACAATGAAATACCGAAAATTGCATTTAATGATCGTATTGTACCGCACAATATGCCGGAGGAGATCTGGATCACCGATACAACTTTTCGTGATGGACAGCAGTCCAGAGCGCCTTATACCACGGAGCAGATCGTGACGATTTATGATTATCTGCACAAGCTGGGCGGTCCCAAGGGATTGATCCGCCAGAGCGAGTTCTTTTTATACAGCAAAAAAGACCGGGACGCTGTCTACAAGTGCTTAGAGCGCGGATATAAGTTCCCGGAGGTTACCAGCTGGATCCGTGCAAGCAAACAGGATTTCCAGCTCGTAAAGGATATCGGACTTCGCGAGACCGGTATTCTGGTAAGCTGCTCAGATTATCATATTTTCTATAAAATGAAGATGACAAGACGCGAGGTTATGAACTTATACTTAAGCGTCATCCGGGAGTGCCTCGAGACCGGTATCAGCCCGAGATGCCACCTGGAGGATATCACCCGTTCTGATATTTACGGTTTTGTCATTCCATTCTGCGTGGAACTGATGAAATTAATGGATGAATATAAGATTCCGATCAAAATCCGTGCCTGCGATACGATGGGGTACGGAGTGAACTTCCCGGGAGCCGTGATCCCGCGAAGTGTGCCGGGAATCATCTATGGTCTGACCACACATGCAGGCGTGCCGTCAGAGCTGATCGAATGGCACGGACACAACGATTTTTACAAGGCGGTCAATAATTCCACGACCGCATGGTTATACGGCGCCAGCGGTGTCAACTGTTCCCTGTTCGGCATCGGTGAGCGCACCGGCAACACGCCGCTTGAGGCAATGGTGTTTGAGTATGCCCAGTTAAAGGGCACGTTAGACGGCATGGATACCACGGTTATCACAGAGCTGGCAGAATATTTTGAAAAGGAATTAGGCTATGTACAGCCGAGCCGCACACCGTTTGTCGGAAGTAATTTTAACGTCACACGCGCCGGGATCCATGCGGATGGCCTGTTAAAGAACGAAGAGATTTACAATATTTTTGACACAGATAAATTCCTAAAGCGTCCGCCACTGGTATCGGTATCAAATACCTCCGGACTGGCAGGGATCGCACACTGGATCAACACCTATTATCATCTGCCAAAGGAAAGAAGCGTCAATAAGAACTCCGAGCTGGTGACACGCGTCAAAGCGTGGGTTGACAAACAGTACGAGGAGGGACGTGTCACTGTACTGACCGATAAAGAGTTAGTGGAAGAGATCACCAAATGTTGCAATGAAATGAACATCACGTTATAGTATGAGGTAACTGGCATGGGAGAAGACAACTATTCACTTAGTTCGCGTGTGTTTCATACCATACGCGAAAACATTTTGTCCGGGAAATATGCAACAGAAGAGGAATTGAAGGAGAAGACCATCGGCGAGGAACTTGGAGTCAGCCGCACACCGGTGCGGGAGGCGCTCCGCCAGTTGGAGTTAGAAGGGCTTGTCACCATTATTCCGAACAAGGGGGCCTATGTCGTTGGCATTTCCCAGAAAGACATCCGCGACATCTATGAGATCCGTACCCGATTAGAGGGCTTGTGCGCAAGGTGGGCGGCATGTTATATTACAAAGGAACAGTTAGATGAGCTGGAAGAAAATATTTATCTGTCGGATTTTCACACCTCAAAAGGCAACTATGACCAGGTGGTGGAGTTGGATAACCGTTTTCACGAACTGTTATACCAGGCTTCCGGCAGCAAAGAACTGCGCCATGTACTGTCGGATTTTCATCACTATGTACAGCGGGTGCGCAGGATCACGCTCGCCATGCCGGAGCGGGCAGCGAATTCCAATATGGAGCACCGCAAGATCGTGGAGGCGTTAAAAGAGCACGATGCGGATGCAGCCGAGCGTCTGGCGAATGAACATATGATGAGCACCATTCGGAATATGGATCACTGTGGTTGGGAAAAATTGTGGAACTAGATTGCGAAAAGTCTTTCAAAAAGGAGAACGATATGGAAAAAATTAAAATGACGACCCCGCTTGTTGAGATGGATGGAGATGAGATGACCCGTATTCTCTGGCAGATGATCAAGGACGAACTGCTTTGTCCGTTTATCGATTTAAAGACCGAGTATTATGACCTGGGGTTAAAGTACCGCGACGAGACCGATGACCAGGTGACGATCGACTCTGCAAATGCGACTAAAAAATACGGTGTTGCTGTCAAATGTGCAACGATCACGCCGAACGCAGCGCGTGTGAAAGAGTATGACTTAAAGGAAATGTGGAAGAGCCCGAACGGAACCATCCGTGCAATCTTAGACGGAACCGTGTTCCGCGCACCAATCGTGGTAAAAGGAATTGAGCCTTGTGTCAAAAACTGGAAAAAGCCGATCACGATCGCAAGACATGCCTATGGCGATGTGTACAAGGCATCCGAGATGAAGATTCCGGGCGCCGGCAAGTGTGAGCTGGTCTATACCGCCGAGGACGGCACCGAGATGCGGGAGCTGATCCACAATTTTACCGGAGCCGGTGTAGTACAGGGACAGCACAACTTATGCGATTCCATCGAGAGCTTTGCAAAGAGCTGCTTTAACTACGCGTTGGATACGAAGCAGGATCTGTGGTTTGCAACCAAGGACACCATCTCCAAGAAGTATGACCACACCTTCAAGGATATTTTCCAGGAAATTTTTGATGCCGAGTACAAGGACAAATTCGAGCAGGCAGGTATCACATATTTCTATACGCTCATCGACGATGCGGTTGCCCGCGTCATGAAGTCCGAGGGCGGTTATATCTGGGCATGTAAAAACTACGACGGCGATGTCATGAGCGATATGGTTTCAAGTGCCTTTGGTTCTCTTGCCATGATGACCTCTGTCTTAGTGACACCGGACGGCAAATACGAGTATGAGGCAGCACACGGAACCGTACAGCGCCACTATTACAAGCATCTTGCCGGTGAGGAGACCTCCACGAACTCTGTCGCAACTATTTTTGCATGGAGCGGAGCGCTTAGAAAACGCGGCGAGTTAGATGGCATCACACAGCTTGTGGATTTTGCAGATAAACTCGAAAGTGCTTGTATTAAAACCATAGAAGATGGTAAAATGACAAAAGACCTTGCGCTTATTACCAGCAATCCAAGTCCGGTTGTATTAAACAGTGAGGATTTCATCAAGGCAATCCGGGCAACCTTAGAGGAGACGCTGTAACAGTAACAGGGAATTCTTAAGAGTAAGGAACAGAAGAACCATGGTTTTAGCATGTCAGAATATCTCAAAGTCTTTCGGGACGGACGAGATTTTGAGAGACATTAATTTTCATATTGAAGCAAACGAAAAAGCAGCGATTGTCGGCATCAATGGTGCCGGCAAATCTACGCTGCTTAAAATTATTATGCAGGAAGAGAATGCCGATTCCGGCGAGGTTGTGTTAGCGAAGGATAAGACCATCGGCTATCTTGCGCAGTATCAGGATATTTCCGGTCACAAGACGATTTATGAGGAAGTGTTAGACTCCAGACAGGACATCCTCGGGATGGAGGCGCGTCTTCGTGACATGGAGTCTAAGATGAATGAGACCGAGGGGGCAGAGCTTGAGAGCCTTCTCGATTCCTATCACCGCATCAGCCACGAATTTGAGCTGTTAGGAGGTTTTTCTTACCGCAGCGAGGTGACCGGCGTACTCAAAGGTCTCGGATTTACGGAGGATGAGTTTTCCAAGAAGATGAGCGAACTCTCCGGAGGTCAGAAGACCCGTGTCTCCCTCGGCAAGCTGTTGGTGACAAAGCCGGATGTATTACTCCTTGATGAGCCCACCAACCACCTGGATATGGAGTCGATCCAGTGGCTGGAGACATTTTTGTCAAATTACAAAGGCGCCGTGCTGATCGTAGCCCATGACCGCTATTTCCTGGACCGCGTTGTGACGAAGATCGTGGAGATTTTCCAGCACAGATCCTATGTCTATCAGGGAAACTACACAGATTTTGCAAAGAAAAAGGCAAAGGTGCGCGAGGATTTACTGAAGGCATATTACAACCAGCAGCGTGAGATCAAGCATCAGGAAGAGGTCATTGCGAAGTTAAAATCCTTCAACCGCGAGAAATCCATCAAGCGTGCGGAGAGCCGTGAGAAAATGTTAGACAAGATCG
This sequence comes from bacterium, assembly GCA_963601305.1. Lineage (GTDB taxonomy): Bacteria > Bacillota > Clostridia > Lachnospirales > Lachnospiraceae > Roseburia. The sequence goes on from CAVCFM010000301.1 coordinate 4,892, forward strand.
AGCGCATCGAAAAGCCGGTGGACGATAACACCGACATCCGGATTGTCTTAGAGCCGAATGTCGTCAGCGGCAATGATGTGCTTACAATCTCCCATCTGGCAAAAGCATTTGGCGAGCATCGCCTGTTCTCGGACCTCTCGTTTGAGATCAAGCGTGGCGAGCGTGTGGCGCTGATCGGCAACAACGGTACCGGCAAGACCACGATCCTTAAGATCATCAACGAACTGATCCCGGCGGACGGCGGCACGGTAACGCTCGGCTCTAACGTCCACATCGGATATTATGACCAGGAACATCAGCTGCTCCACATGGAAAAGACGATCTTCGAGGAGATTGCAGACGACTATCCGCAGTTAAACAACACGAAAATCCGCAACGTTCTGGCGGCATTTTTGTTTACCAACGACGATGTGTTTAAGCGGATCGGCGATTTGAGCGGTGGTGAGCGCGGACGTGTCTCTTTGGCAAAGCTGATGCTCTCTGATGCGAACTTTTTAATCCTCGATGAGCCGACCAACCATTTGGACATCACATCT
>CAVCFM010000302.1:0-2200 GCA_963601305.1 bacterium
GCAAAAGAGAGCGTGGCAGCAGCACCGAAGCCAGCAGCGAAAAAGCCAGCGGCAGCAGCGCCGAAGAAATCAGCGCAGACGAAAACGGCAGCGGCAAAAAAGCCGGCAGCAGCGCAGACGAAATCAGCGCAAAAGAAAACAGCGCCGAAGAAACCGGCAGCAGCACCCAAAACGGCGGTGATTACCGGAGCCAACCCGGATATTGAGTTTTATCATATCTCAGAGGACTTGCCGATACATTTGCTGTAACGGCTTGCTTTTTTAGCATGGCGGCTGTATAATGGCGTAGAATAAACAGGGGAGCTTGTGATAGCAGGCTGAGAGGAAGTCATCAACTTCGACCCTTAACCTGATGCGGATAATGCCGCCGTAGGAAGTCATAGCACAGATTTTTTACAGGAGCATACCAAAGAAGGTATGCTCCTTTTGTTATATGGAAAATTCCGTGTTGCGGCAGGGAGCGAAGATGGCTGTATTACCGCATAACTTTCAGAGGAGATATGATCATGCTTGAAACAATGCTAAAAAACGTAAGAGAGAAATGTCCGTTGATCCACAACATCACAAATTATGTGACGGTCAACGACTGTGCCAATGTGGTGATCGCCTGTGGCGCGTCCCCGATCATGGCGGATGACAGGGAAGAGGTGGCGGAGATCACATCCATCTGCGCCGGACTGAACATCAATATCGGCACGCTTAACAGCCGGACGATCGAGTCTATGCTGATTGCAGGAAAGCACGCCAATGAATTAAATCATCCGGTTGTGTTAGACCCGGTGGGAGCCGGTGCATCCAGACTCAGAACAGAGACGGCAAGAAAGCTTTTAGATGAGGTGAAATTCACCGTGATCCGGGGAAATATTTCGGAGATCAAAACGCTCGCGCTGGGAAATGGAACCACCAAAGGCGTGGATGCAGATGTAGCGGATAAAGTGACAGAGGAGAATTTAGATGAGGTGGTTGCTTTTGCAAAAGCTTTTGCTGGAAAAACGGGAGCAGTGGTAGCCATCACCGGAGCCATCGACATTGTGGCAGATGAAAACAATGCGTACTGCATCCGCAACGGCCATCCGATGATGTCATCCATCACCGGGACCGGATGCCAGTTGTCGGCGATGACGGCTGCCTTTGTGACGGCAAATCCGGGACATCCACTGGAAGCAGCTGCGGCGGCTGTCTCTGCGATGGGGCTTGCAGGGGAGATCGCACATCAGAGACTTACACCGCTTGACGGCAATTCCTCATACAGAAATTATATCATCGATGCGATCTATCAGCTTACACCAGCACAGTTAAAGGAAGGGGCAAAGTATGAAATGCGATAAAAAAACGATGCTGCTCTATGCAGTGACCGACCGGGCATGGACCGGAAAACAGAGCCTTGTCGAGCAGGTGGAGGCGGCGCTTTTGGGCGGTGCAACCTGTATACAGCTCCGGGAGAAGGAATTAAACGAGGAGGAGTTCTTAGCGGAAGCACTACAGATCTCAGCTTTGTGTAAACGGTATCAGGTGCCGTTTTTTGTGAATGATAATGTGGAAATTGCCATCCAATGTAAAGCGGACGGCGTCCATGTGGGACAGGAGGATATGTCTGCGGCAAAAGTGCGCCAGCGGATTGGCGATGACATGATGATCGGCGTTTCCGTCCATTCTGTAAAGGAAGCTCTTGAAGCGGTAAAAAACGGTGCGGACTGTCTCGGGGTAGGTGCGATGTTCGGCACATCCACCAAAAAGGATGCGGATGTCTTATCCAAGGATGTTTTGCGCGACATCTGCGCGGCGGTTACGATCCCGGTGGTTGCCATTGGCGGTATCAACAGATCAAATCTCTTGCAGCTTTCGGGCACAGGGGTAGATGGGGTTGCGTTAGTCAGTGCAATTTTTTCGGCGGAGGATATCGAACAGGAGTGCCACACGTTGCGGCAATTATCAGAGGAAATGGTAGGTGTCTAGTGTGAAAACAGCATTAACGATTGCGGGAAGTGATTCCTGTGGAGGAGCCGGTATTCAGGCGGATATTAAGACGATGACGATGAACGGCGTGTATGCCATGAGCGCGATCACTGCGTTGACGGCGCAGAACACCACCGGTGTGAGGGCAATTCAGGAGTCGACCCCTGAATTTTTACGGCAGCAGATCGATGCCATATTTGAGGATATTTTTCCCGATGCAGTCAAAATCGGCATGGTGTCCTCC
>CAVCFM010000303.1:0-6358 GCA_963601305.1 bacterium
TCTTCATACACCCGTGCCATGGATTCCAGATTGCCATACCGCCGGTTCCTCCCTTCCTGTCATCTTCGTGCTTATTCTGTACGCCTGTTCTCTTTTATCTTCACGCTCAGTTTACCATAAACCCGCATCCTGTCAACTTGACATTTCGTGTATAATAGATTCTGTAAAACGTTTAAAAATTGAGGTTATCACATATGAAAAAAGAAATTTTCCGGGAAACGATCCGCATGGCGTGGCCTGCGATTTTAGAATCATTTTTTATTGCCCTTGCCGGTCTGGTGGACTCTTACATGGTAAGTTCCCTTGGCAAGGAAGCTGTCGCTGCGGTGGGGCTCACCACCCAGCCTAAATTTATGGGATACGCTGTATTTATCGCTATGGGCGTGTCCGTCTCCGCGTTAGTTGCCAGACGAAAGGGCGAACAAAAGAAAGACTCTGCCAACAACATTGCGCTCTCCGCCTACATACTGGCACTGGTTCTTGCGATTATTTCCAGCATTCTATTTGTCATTTTTGCCGGTCCGATCATCAGTTTCTGCGGCTCCACCGAAGCCACCCACGACGCTGCGGTCGCCTATTACCGGATCATCATGGGCGGCATGATCTTTAGCTGCATCTCCATGGTTGTCAACTCCTCCCAGCGCGGCGCCGGGAACACCAAAATTACCATGCGCACCAATCTGACCGCCAATTTGCTCAACATTATTTTTAACTATCTGCTCATAGGCGGACACTTCGGTTTTCCTGCCTTAGGCGTCAGAGGCGCTGCTCTCGCCACCGTACTTGGCACCGTGGTCGGCTGCATCATGAGTATTCTCTCCATCGCCAAACAGGACGGTTATATCAGTATCCCTTATATGCTTACAGAAAAGATCCGCCCGACATGCGCCGCCCTAAAGAGCCTCGTTCATGTGGGCTACAGTATCTTTTTTGAACAGGTGCTCATGCGCATCGGCTTTATGGCTACTGCCATCATGGCTGCCGCCCAGGGAACCGAAGCTATGGCAGCCCACCAGGTCGGCATGAATATCATGAGCTTATCCTTCTCCTTCGGGGACGGTCTGCAATCTGCTGCCGTCGCCCTGATCGGCTACAGCCTTGGTGCCAAAGACCCTGATATGGCAAAAGCATACGGGAAGACCTGCCGCATCATCGGCGGATGTTTTTCCGTATGCCTTGCATTGGTGTACTTCTTCGGTGCCAGAGCGCTGTATACTGCCTTTTTCCCGGGAGAAGACGCTGTCATCCAATATGGGATCCACATTATGTATATCATCATTATCACTGTGCTCTTCCAGATTGCCCAGGTAATCTATATGGGCTGTCTGCGCGGCGCCGGTGATACCCTCTACACAGCCATCGCATCCACCATTAGCGTCACGCTGGTGCGAACCGTTGCCTCGTATTTCTTCGGATATACCTTAGGTTTTGGCATCGAGGGCATCTGGCTGGGCGTGCTCGCCGACCAGCTGAGCCGTTTTACCTTCGCCTCCATCCGTTTCCGCCAGGGCAAATGGGTCCATATCACCATCTAATTGACCCGGTACACCTCCCGGTATAAGGTATCCCGCATCTGATTTAATCCGGACTCGCTAAAAGCTTTCGGGTGCGTCATGATCAGAAGCGGGATTGCCTCACAGCCCGGCTGCATCGCCGGCTGCATGTAATCATACTCGTTTAACACAAATCCGTTCCTCTCATAAAAATGTATTCTGCGCGCCTTTATCTCTTCTTCCGGCGGTTCCACCTCAAGCAGGACCGGTCTGTCACACGCTGCCAAAAACGCCTGCAACATTCTGCCGCCAAGCCCCCCACCTCTTATACTCTGCCGCACTGCGAAATGCTCGATAAAAATAAACCCATCAAACTTCCAGGATGCAAGAATTGCCTGTAGCTCATCCTTTTCGCGGTATCCATAAACCTGATACTCCGCCGTCCCCTCCAAAAGCTGACGCTGTCCCTCTTCGGTTCTTCGCTCCTCGGGTGGAAAACTCTCCGATAAGATCTGCCATATCGCCGTGAAATCCCCCGCACTTAATTTTGTCAATCTGATATCCATGTTTCCTCTTTTCCTATATCGTGGTCGGCACTTGCCCGCTACTAATTCTGTGTCTGATCCGTCCCCTGTATTACCGCGATCAGTGTCTTATCTAACATGATCGTCCGGTGCCACGGATTGATAATCACTCCCGCAATCCCTTCTGCCGCAAGCGCAGATGCAAAAAGTTCCTCCAGATTTACCAGAAACGTGGACATCACACGCTCCGCGCCTTTTAGCTCTTCCTCAAAGCTGGTAAATACCGCCCACCATTTGGTTCCGTCCCCGGTCTGGATTGCCTGCACCTGCAACTGGCTGCCCGCGCTCTGCGGCTCTATCGCCACGATCACCTGTCCCTGCTCTCTCATTCGTCTGCGAATGACAGTCAGCGTATGTGCCAGCATCTCCTCAGTCGGCTCGCTCTGAAGTGCTGCGATAGCCTCCTCGATTTTTTCATTGCCCAGCAAGCCCTCGTCTATGTTCGAATTATTCCCGTTATCCATTTTCGTTTCCTTTCCGCTATCTCATCAATGTCTCCCATTATAACGAATCCGTCTCATTTTGGCAAATCCGGCATGGATTTAAAAAAACGGGCAAATGACTGCTCGTTGCAATCATCTGCCCGTTCTTTTTATTTGTTACAGCTTTTTTCTTACAGCTGGAACTTCTGGATCAATCCATCCAATGTCTCTGCCTGTGCGGAAAGCTCCTCACTTGTAGCGGAAGACTCCTCAGCAGCTGCTGAGTTGGACTGAACAACCTCTGAGATCTGGTTCATGCCCTCCTCTGCCTGACGCATGGATGCTGCCTGGTCAGCGGAGTTGATGCTGATCTGCTTAGATGCCTCTGCAATGAGGTTGATACCCTGTACCACTTCCTCAATGGATGCTGCCACATGCTCTGCTGCTTTGTTTCCTTCTTCTACCTCTTTTAATGCACTCTCGATGAGCTCTCTGGTATTGGAAGCGGACTGTGTACTCTGGTCAGACAGCTGTCTGATCTGCTCAGCAACAACTGCAAATCCTCTTCCTGCCTCACCGGCTCTTGCTGCCTCAATGGATGCATTCAGGGAAAGAAGGTTTGTCTGGGATGCAATATCCTCAATCTCGGAAATAATATCACCAATCTTGTTGGATGCCTCGTTGATACGCTCCATAGCTGCTACCATGAGTTGCATCTCTTCCTTGCTGTTATCTGCCTCATTTGCATATTTCTTTGCCTGGTCATAAGACTCTTCTGCTGTCTGGGCAGCTTTTTCAATATTCGCTGTAATCTCACCGATGGTAGCCTGTAACTCTTCCACAGCGCCTGCCTGCTCGGTAGCGCCCTCTGCAAGACCCTGGGATGCCTCTGACAGGTTGCCGGAACCTGCGGATACCTGAGTGGATGCATCTTCGATTGCGGTCAATGTCTCGACCATCTGGCTCTTTAAGTCACGCATAGAGGTAAGCAGGACTTCAAAATCTCCCACATAATCTTCACGTACTTTAGAAACCACACGGTAATTGCCCTTGGAGAACTCTCCTAAGATATTGCCTGCATCATCGATGATCTCCTGAAGCTTGGTACCCATCCCAACAGCGGTACGTGTCATATCTGCCACCTCGTCCTCTGAGTCAACCTCCGGGAATGGGGATGATAGATCACCCTGTGCAAACTGTGTCAGACGGTCGCTCAATGCATTCAATGGGTCTGCAATACCCTTTGCAATATTGGCTCCCATTTTGCTGGAATATACTGTTGCAAAAGCAATGATGACCACAATTACTACTAACAGGATCCAGCTTAAAATATTAAGTTGTGAGCTTAAGCTGTTACCCTGATTAACGTTCACGTTTAATAAATCAACCAGCTGTGAATATACTTCATCATAGATTGGCTCCAACTGATCTCTTACCATCTCCTGAGCCTCAGCGCTCAGCTTGGAATCTGTACTGGAACCTTTTGCAATTACCTGTTCCTCAATCGTCCAGTAATTATTCAGTTCCTCTGTCAACGTATTATAAGATTCCTTCTCGGAAGCTGTTGTCAATGTATCTGCCACTGTCGGCCAATAGGTATCGACGAATTTTGCCTTCATCTCATCGTGACCTTGTATCGCACTCTGAATTTCGTCTTAATCTTCATAACCGATTGCCGCAAGCATATATGCTCTTGTTCCGGTAAAGGCTGTCATTGCCTTACCGATATCGCCCTGTGAAAATCCATAATTAACCAATGCACTGGAATATTTGCTGTTTACCACCATCAGTGCAATCGCACCTGCTATTGCCGCTATAGATGCAATCATCATGACTCGGCGGAATGCCTTTATCAATCGTTCCTTAATTCGCAGTTTACTATCCATGTCTCTTTCCTCCATTTAACTTCCTGTTTTTTCTGCTACTTTTGGTCATATAGCTTAAATACCGCAATCAACTCCTTTAACCTGGTTGCCTGTGCAGCAAGTTCTTCGCTACTAGCGGAGCTTTCCTGCGCCATCGCCGTATTTTCTTCCACAATGGCCGCGATCTGATCTGCCGCCAGTAAAAGCTGTTTTAATGCCTCTGCCTGATTTTCCGATGCAATTGAAATCTCTTCAATATCGTCAACCAGCTTCTTGGTCTTCTCCGCCGACTGTACCAGCTGTGTCGCTGTGACATCGACTAACTTCTTGCCCTCTTCCACCGCCTTGATGGTATTTACGATCAGGTCATTGGAATTCTTCGCCGCCTCTGCACTCTGTGCCGCAAGCTCGCCAACCTGTGTGGCAACCACTGCAAATCCTTTTCCTGATTCGCCTGCACGCGCCGCCTCGATCGATGCGTTTAACGCAAGCAGATTTGTCTGGTTGGCAATGTCATTGATGGTATTGATTATATTGTTAATCTGCATGGAACTCTCATTGATAATATCCATAGCATTTACAACCTGCTGCATATCTTCGTTGCTGGATACGATTTCCTTGCCGACCGCCTGTGCCATCTCGTTTGCAGCCTTTGCACTGTCTGCATTCTTCTGTACTTCCTCGGACACATTGGTGATCGTCGCCTGAAGTTCTTCCACCGAACCAGCCTGGTCAGTAGCACCCTCGGAAATGGACTGCGCACCCTGTGCAATATTGTCTGCATTTGCAGAAACTGCCTCGGACACTTCGTTGATCTCGGAGAGGGTCTTGGCAAGGTCAGAAACCACTGCAAACAGTGACTATTTAATCGCCTCGAACTCACCCGGATACTCAACATCCGGTGAAATATCAAAATTGTTCTGTGCCATCTCATTCAGCACATCTTTTAAATCCTGTATAATGCTCCGCAGTGTAACCGAAGCATCTAAGAACGCACCGGACAACACGCCGATCTCATCGTTGCTCTCGGTTGCAATCTCAAAATCAAAATTACCACCTTTCAACAGTGATGATGCATCTACGACTTTTTCAATCGGCTTGATATATTTTCGCAGCATACGCGCCGTGAGCACCACGATTATGACAATCGAAATAACCGATATCAGAACCATCATCACAACTAATATCATCGTATTCTGATATAAGTCTGTCTTATTTAATGCACTCGCTGCCCACCAGGTCTGACCTGCCGCATCAATCGGTGTGTAAAAACGCATTACCGATGAGCCGTCGTCTTTCCTTGTGCTGACAGTAAAGCTTTCTCCGGTATCGATTCCATTCTGGATCTTCTGATACTGTGATGCTGAAAGCAGGTCGGATAACTTCTGTCCGACATAATCGGATGACTCGCTGTCATATACAAATGTACTGTCACCTGTCAGCACGTCGACATACATACTGGAATAATCTTCACTGGTTGATTGCAGTTTGCTAAAATTATCTATATTAATATCTACAACAATAACACCCTGCAGTGTGTCTCCATCCAAAATCGGATAAGACGCTGTGATCATCTTGATACCCTGATCTTCATACGGTTTTGTAAATGTGATCGACTTCGTCTCCGCTGCCGTCTTGTAATAATCCTGTGAGCTGTAATCCGCATAATCACCATAACTCTGGCAGGTCTTATTCTCCGCATCCGAGTCGCTTACATAAATGGTATAATCCTCAATTCCCGGATCGAACGCATCCGGCTCAAAAAATGCTCCGATACCGGAAATATCATCACTGCTGCTTACCGTTGCCCATGCAGTATTTAATATGTAATCTTCAATCTCTTTGTTCATTCGCTGCAACTTTACATCATAGAGCACGCTTTGCTCTTCCTCGCCACTATAACCTGTCACAGCATATTCTGCATATTTGCCTTCGATATAGCTCTGTAAATTGGCTGCTGTATTAGATGCCGTATCCAAAATCGACTGCACCAT
>CAVCFM010000304.1:0-3265 GCA_963601305.1 bacterium
TCTCTTGGGATTCCAAGTGAGGTGGCAAAGTCATTCGTACTTCCTGCCGGAATATAGCCCAGCGGGATCTTGTGCTCGCGCCGCATCATTCCAGTCACCGCCTCGTCCAAGGTACCGTCGCCGCCGCTACAGACAATTAAATTGTAATCCTCCGTTGCCTCCTCGACCATGCTGGTTGCATCGCCCCGCTTTTGTGTCGGATATATGGTCACCTCGTAATCTGCTTTGACCATGGTATCTACAATATCCAGCAGATAGTTCTTGATCAGTGCTTTGCCGGAGTATGGATTAAATACAAATAATACTTTTTTCATAACGCCTTTCCCAATTCTACTCTGTCAATAAAGCTGCTAATGCTTCCAGTGCTTCTGCCGCATCGTCACCCTCTGCGTCCAGAACAACTGTCTCGCCATTTATCAGTGCAAGACTCATCATTCCCATAATGCTCTTTGCATTGACACGCTTGCCGTTCAGTTCTAAGTACACGGTGCTCTCATAGCTGTTCGCGGCCTGGACCATATTGGCAATTGGTCTTGCCTCTAAATCTGACGACCGGTTAATGATTACTTCTTTTTTCATTTGCTGCCATACCTTTCTGACAGGGACTCACCCTAGTCTCTCAATCCATCCGCAATCTCACTGATCCTGCGGAGTCTGTGATTCACACCCGATTTTCCCACCGGTGGGTCTAAATATTTTCCCAATTCCGCCAGCGGTGCATCCGGGTACTCCAAACGGAGCTCTGCCATCGCCCGCAGATTATCCGGAAGGCTGGACAAACCGGCTGTCTCTCTTATGTATTCGATATCCGCAAGCTGTTTTACCGCGGCATTCACGGTCTTGCTGATATTCGCAGTTTCACAGTTCACCTTTCGGTTTACTGAATTGCGCATCTCCTTGAGAATTCTGACATTCTCTAAGTTCATGAGCGCCACATGGGCCTCCATGATATTTAAAATATCTACAATCTGCGCGCCCTCTTTCAAATACACAACCTCGTACTTTTTGCGCGCAACAATCTTGGCATCCATATCAAAACTATTGATCATATCCCGCAGCTGAGTCGCCTGCGCCAGTGTACGGCAGACAATCTCAAAATGATAGGACTTATTCGGGTCACTGATGGAACCACCCGCCAAAAATGCCCCGCGGATAAATGCCCGCCTGCAGCATGTCTGCTGTAACAAAAGTCCGTTCACCGTGTCGCTTGGCAGCGGCTTTGCGGCAGCTTCATCCCACATTTTCACTGCGGAGTAAATTCTCTGCTCCTGCCCCGCGATCTCGTTTTCTTCTATATGAAATAATCGCTTTACCAATAGCACATATTTCTGTCGGAGCAGCTCATTCTCGGATTCCGCATCAAATGCGATGAGCGCCGCCAGCTCTGCGATCTGGCAGTGCATACTTTTACCCAGATGCTTTGCAAGCTCTTCCTTCACTTCACTCGAAAATGACATTTTATTTCCCTCTCAGTGCATCTTTTTCAATATCTCTGTGCTCAATCTTAAGCCCATACTCCTTCTGCACGGAAAGAATCCGGTACAGTTCATTCGCCAGTGTCACAGAGCGGTGTTTTCCGCCGGTGCACCCGATGGAAATAACCAGCTGATTTTTACCTTCCGTGATATAATTCGGGATCAGAAAATTCAGCATATCTGTCAATTTGTCCAAAAACATGTGGGCTTCCGGAAACTGGAGCACATAATCCTGTATCTCCTTGTCATTGCCCGTCTTTGCACGAAGCCCTTCCACATAATACGGGTTCGGCAAAAATCTCACGTCAAATACCAGATCGGAGTCCGCCGGTATTCCATACTTAAATCCGAATGACAAAATCGTGATGAACAGGTTCTTGTAATCCTGATTCTGCACAAATATTTTGTCTATCTCAGCCTTTAACTCCCTTGTGAGCAGCTGGCTGGTATCTATAATATAATCCGCCCGCTCTTTCAGAAAAGCAAGGCGCTTTCTTTCCTCTGCAATTCCTTTGTCCACGCGCTCTCCGCCCGCCAAAGGATGATTTCTTCTGGTCTCCTTGTAACGCTTGACCAAAACCGAGTCCTCCGCATCCAGAAAAAGGATCTCGTAGGAACCGCCCGCACTCCGGATACGGTCCAACACACTTCTGAGTTCCTCCAACGACTGTCCGCTGCGGATATCAATACCGACTGCGACTTTCTGCAATTCTGCATTCTGCTGCAGATCCGACAATTCCACAAACTTCTCCAGCAATGGGATCGGCAGGTTGTCTACACAGTAGAATCCGATATCCTCCATCATCTTAATTGCTGTACTTTTTCCCGCTCCGGACATACCCGTCAGTATCACAAATTTCATGTCTCATCCTCCACCTGCTCATGCGTGAACTCACCTATCATCTTCACTTCCGGTTCTAACGTCACACCAAACTGCTGCTGCACTTCGTCTGTCACATGCTGCATCAGTGTACAGATATCCTGTGCTGTCGCATCCTTCCGGTTGATTACAAAGCCGCAGTGTTTCTCGGAAACCTGGGCTCCGCCCACCTGATATCCACGCAGTCCAGCATCCATGATCAGCTTTCCTGCAAAATATCCCTCCGGGCGTTTAAATGTACTGCCTGCGCTTGGATACTCCAGCGGCTGTTTTTCCACACGCTGCTTTTTTAACTCTTCCATACGTGCCCGAATCTCCGTAGAGTCCCCCGGAGTCAGGCGAAGTGTTACCTGTTTTACAAAATATCCCTTATCCGGGATACAGCTATGGCGGTATCCTAACTCTAATTCTTCCGTGGAAAGTTCCAGTTCTCTTCCCTCGCCGTCTACCACCACTGCCGTCTCTATAATATCTTTCATCTCACCGCCGTAGGCACCAGCATTCATCACAACTGCCCCGCCGATGGTGCCGGGAATTCCCGCTGCGAACTCCATCCCGCCAAGCTGATGTTCGGCTGCCACATGCGCGGCTTTGGAGAGGAGCACACCGGCTCCCACCACAATCCGCTCGCCCTCTACGGCAATGTCATTCCGCCCTCCGGTCATCTGAATGACCAGACCGCGGATACCGCCATCGCCAACCAACAGATTGCTGCCATTGCCGATGACGTAGTACGGTTCTTCGTACTGCCTGCAAAGCCGAATGATCGCAGGCAGTGCGTCTTTGTCTGGCTGAATCAGCATATCCGCCGGTCCACCCACACGGAATGTGGTGTGTTTTTTCATCGGCTCCTGCCTTAAAACGGGTCCTGCTGTTTTTTCTAATGCATCGATAAATTGCTGATTCATAG
>CAVCFM010000305.1:0-4664 GCA_963601305.1 bacterium
CTCTTCCGGTAAAAAACTGGTAAAACATTCCTCTGGAATGATCCTTTACCTCAAGCTCTCTTCGGATTCTGTTTTCCTCTCCGGAAATGCCGTCATGACGCTGTACTCTCTCAATCCTGTGTTCCATATTTGCGTGAATAAACACATGGAACGCATCCTCTCTCTCCGAAAGTATATAATCAGCTCCTCTTCCTACGATCACACAGTTTCCTTTTGCTGCAATCGCCTGAATCAATTTGCTTTGTGTTTCCTGGATTTTATCAACAGGAACCTTGTCCTTTCTTGAGAACGGAATGAAGCCGCTTGCCATATCAATATAGGTTTTGTCAGACATGTTTTCTCCGTTTTCGGCTATTATTCCCTCATCAAAGTGCATTTCCTTCGCTACCAGCGCGATCAATTCCCTGTCGTAAAAATCATAGCCTAATTGTTTTGCAAGCATTTTCCCCACGGTGTGACCACCACTTCCGGTTTCTCTGCTAATTGTAATAACCATAATCCATCCTTTCCGACAACAAAAAAAGACAATAAATACGCTCATCCGTCTGACAGTGGATAAGTGACATTTATTGTCTTATTAGTGTCTTTCCTATTTAATTTATTTTTACAACCCTTGTATTTTAGCAGAAAAATGAATTTATAGTCAAGCATAAAATCAAGCCACATATGCAAAAATCAAACTGTCTATGCAGCTTACATCTGCGACTATCACTCATCTTCCTCGGCATAATAATCCGTCTGAAACGCTGCATTAATCTCTGCAATCTCGCGCTCTCCGTTGATGTAATCACGGTACATATCCCACAAGTCAATGTCGCAGTCCACGAGGCTCTCATCGTCTGTGACCCACGCCTTGATCAACGCAATGCGCTCCTCCTTGGTGGTGTCCTTAATTAATGTACTTTTCATGTTGGTCTCCTTCTTGTCTCATCCGGCGCCCTTAAAATTTTATAACTTCCGGTTCATGGGTAAATGCACTAAATGTAGCTGTGGCATTTTTAAAATAGAAAACCTCTGTATTTCCATCATCCGCAGCATACATCTTCTGCAAAGACGGGTAAGCATCTAACATCGCCTGTCTTGCCTCCACGCGGTCGTCCTCTATCAGTTCGCCTGCAACGCGAAGCCACTCTCCATTTTTAAATGCGCAGATCTCCGCCTTCGGATTCGCATGAAGCTGCTTGGAAACATCTTTTACCTTGCCAGTCTGAATATACAGCTTTCCCTCAAAAATATTTGCGGTTCCAAATGGACGTACCCGCGGCTGGTCGCCCTCAACCGTTGCCAGATAATACACCTCTGCATCTTTTAAAAATTGTGCTACTCTCTCCATATCGATTCCTCCTTAGAATTAATCCATACCTACATCATATACTTTTTTTATCATTTTTTCAAAACTTTCTGCAAATCTGCGGTCGTCTTCCTCTGTTCTTTTTGCCGGACCTTTCATATGATGTCTGGAATTTCCTCTGCGCGCCTTCTTTGCCAGATGCCTCTCGAGCAGCATCTGGTCTATGTTGTCATCCGTGTACCATTTGCCGGACTGGTGGATTGCGTGCGCTCCTTTTCCCAGCGCCATTGCAGCCACGCCGTAATCCTGTGATACGACGATGTCGCCCCGTTTGCACAGACTTATGAGCTTATAATCCACCGCATCGGCTCCGGCACCCACGACTACGACCTCGCTGTAATCAGACGTCAATATGTGGTTGGTGTCACAGAGCAGCGTCACCGGTATGCCATATGCTTTTGCAATTTTTTCTACAATACTAACCACCGGGCAGGCATCCGCATCCACGAATATCTGTATCTTACTCTGGGATGAGTCTGTTCTTTTTTCCATATCGTTCTGGTCTCCCATCTGTTTTTCTGCTATACTAAATAAGCTTACTTTTTATGAAAATGGAGATTACTATGTCTGATTATATCACAACTTACACCGGAACACACATCATACCCACAAAACCTTCCCCAGAGCTGATCCACATCGCTGACATCGCCCACGCTCTCTCTCTTATCTGCCGCGGTAATGGGCATGTAAAAACTTTTTTCTCGGTGGGACAGCACTGTATCCACTGCGCCAGGGAGGCTGCTGCGCGTGGCTGCTCAAACCGCGTGATCTTAGCGTGCCTGCTGCACGACGCAAGCGAGGCATACATGAGCGACGTGCCGAGACCTTTTAAGCAATATTTAGACCAGTACAAGGAATTTGAAGATCAGCTTCTAACTGTTATCTACACAAAATATCTGGGCTCTCCCCTCACCGAGGCGGAGGCTGCTCTTGTAAAAGAAATCGACGACGACATGCTCTATTATGATCTGTCTGTCCTGTTAAATGAGACTTCACCGGAGCCTGCACCTGTTATGAAAAGCGAATTTTCCTATGAGGTATTGCCGTTCGAGGAGGTGGAGAAGGAATATCTGGAGATGTTTGGGAGGTATTGGGAGAGGTAAGTTTTTCCCCTCCCTTTAACATTATTTTTTACAAAAAAATACAATCTTTTTTATGGATTGTAAGTCTGCATCTGCTTCCCGGTTCATAAATTTCATTATCTTGAAAAAGCACATCCACGTTTAACTTCTGTTTTCCCGCCGCCACAGTATAACGCAGCACATTGCCATGCGGCACACCATTTTCCACAATGCCGTCAATCTGATATGCCCCTTCTTCTGCCGGTTCTATACCCTCGCTTTCATTTGCTCTTGCCAAACGTATCATCTCCGGGCGGATCGCAACCTGCTCACATTTTGCTTTTTCTCTTGTCAGGCCGGTAAACTGTTCTTTTGTCAACAGATTATAATTTCCGATAAAAGAAGCTGCAAATACAGTTGCCGGATTCTGATAAAGCTCCACCGGCTTTGCAGACTGCTCAATATTACCTCCATAGAGCAGATGAATTTCATCTGACATCACCATGGCTTCCTCCTGGTCATGTGTTACAAAGATTGCTGTAATATTCAGCTCTTTCTGGATTCTTCTTATCTCAGTCTGTAAGGAACGTCGCAACAATGCATCAATTGCAGACAACGGTTCATCTAGCAAAAGCACTTTCGGCTCAGTCACGATAGCACGTGCAAGCGCTGCCCTCTGCTGCTGTCCCCCGGAAAGCTGTCCCGGATAACAGTTCTTTTTATCTTTCAAACCAACAATTTCAATCATCCGCTCTGCGCGCTCACTCATCTCCTGTTTGTCAACCTTTTTCAGTTTCATGCCAAATTCTACATTCTGCTGTACTGTCATATTCGGGAAAAGACTGTATTGCTGAAATACCATTCCCATATCACGTTCCCTCGGACTCACATTTGTGATATCTTTTCCATCGAGATAAATCTTTCCCGATGTCACTGTCTCTAACCCTGCAAGGCATCGGAGCAGCGTACTTTTTCCACAGCCTGACGGTCCCAAAAGTGTGACAAGCTCTCCTTTTTCAATCTCCAAATTAATATTTTTAAGTACCACATTTCTTCCATAATTTTTTACAATATTTTCAAACTGAATGTATGCCATTATTTTTCCTCTCCACCTGTTTTTTTCTGTTTTCCCTGTAATATCAGCACTACTGCCGTGATAAGAAATGTAATTGCCATAATGACAACAAACACAGCACTAGACTTCGTACTGTCAGACTTCATCATCTGATACAAATAAATCTGCATATTCTGAAAAGATGTTCCACAAAGATTTCTTACAAGCACATAATCTCCAAAAATAATTCCGACTGCTAAAAGTGCGGAAACCACAATCGAGGAGATAATGTTTGGGACAACAATTTTAAAATAAGTATAAAAACGCGATGCACCAAGCATTTCTGCTGCTTCTAAGAGCATTTTTACATTGACCGCACGCATTCCATTTCGGATCCCCTGATAAATATAGGGCATAATAATGATACAATATGCGCCAAACAGCATGACAAGCCTGTTTCCAAGTATTCCTTTGTTAGAAACATATAGCGATAAAATACTGACTGAAAGTATAACCCCCTGAATCGTATATGGGATCATACAGATAAATTGAATCCATTTTTCCAACTGTGGAAAGCATACGATTGATACAAACAATGCCATCAATATCATGATAGTTGTAAAAATAATCGGAATCACACAGACTACTATGGTTCTTGCGATGCACCGCAAAAATTCTCTGTCACAAAAAATTGTGATATAACTCTGTACTGAAAAATGTTCCGGCAAAATTCCAGTCCATTTTTCAAATAATGAATAAATAACAGTAACCACCAATGGAATCAGAAGATATACCATGATCACACACATCAGCACTTTTGCGCCTTTACCCTTTGATTGCATTTGTCCCTGCTCCTTTCTGAAATCTTCTTGATACCCGGTTAGTAAAACATATCATAAACACCATCAGAAGCATCATAACTACGGAAAGCGCACCTCCAAGCCCAGGTTTCGTTTTTACTTCACCGACATAACTTCCTGCGATCTGTACCGGAAGCAGTGAAATATTGTTCATCATCAGTGCATAAACCGTTGCATACGCGGCAAGTGCATTAGCAAACAGCACAGAAAATGTTCCCAAAATACTCGGCATCAACACCGGTATTCCTATTTTTCTCCAAAAATATCCGTCATGACTCCCCATCAGGAGCGCCGCTTCTTTCCATTCTTTGCGCACACCGTCAAATGCCGGGATCAAA
>CAVCFM010000306.1:0-2166 GCA_963601305.1 bacterium
GATGGTCTTTGAATACTACAATAATTTTTATAAAAATGTGTACGACGAAAAGGATTACGAGAAAAAGAGGTTACAGGTATACCGCTTTTTCATTGACGCGGCAAGCGACGGCGGCGCTCCGCTCTCCATTCTCCCCGGTGGCAAAAAACTGGGCGAAGAACGGGCATTTGTCTACTCCGACGGAGTTTCCGGCGACGGCATCTTAATGGAGGCATACCGCAGCCGCAAGCTGCTGGAACATTATCTGGAGATTGTGGCGCTGCAATATGACCTCACGCTGCGGGATGTCACCTTACTGCTCTCCCTAAGCCAGATCGAAACTGTCGGGAACCGGCGCGAATTAGCGGACTACGCCGGGCTTAGTCCAAGCAGCCTCGCAAGAGCCTTGCAGCGTCTCTCGTTAAAGGACCTTGTCAAGGTGACGGACGTCCGCAAAAAAGGCGAAAAAAAGCACCTCCGCATTGAGTTATGCGAAGATGCTTTGCCGATTTTAGAGTCCATTGCTCACGCACAGAATGATTTTGACGCTGCGCGCTTTGCTGATTTTTCCGAGGAAGAATTGATCACCTATGCAAGGCTGGCTGAAAAAATCAAACAGAATACCCTAAAAGTATTACATTAAAATTTTCTTTAAATCTTCTTCCGGCGTACTGATCGGGGAGATATTGTAATTCTCCACCAGATAGTTCAGCACATTTTTTGAAATGAACGCCGGCAGTGTCGGTCCAAGATAGATGTTCTTGATACCGAGATGCAACAGTGTCAGCAGGATACAGACAGCCTTCTGCTCATACCATGACAATACCATGGAGAGTGGAAGTTCGTTGACGCCGCAGCCAAATGCTTCCGCTAAGGCTACTGCCACCTTGATGGCACTGTAAGCATCGTTACACTGTCCCATATCCATCAGTCTTGGAAGTCCGGCAATCTCGCCTAATTTCAGATCGTTAAAACGATATTTTCCACATGCCAGAGTCAGGATCACGGTATCTGCCGGTGTCTGTTTTACGAACTCGGTATAATAGTTTCTGCCCGGTCTTGCACCGTCACAGCCACCCACTAAGAAGAAATGGCGGATATCTCCTGCTTTTACCGCTTCGATCACCTTGTCTGCCACACCGAGCACCGTTCCGTGTGCAAAGCCGGTCATCACTTCCGTACCGCCGTTGATTCCGGTAAACTGGGTATCCTCTGCGTAACCGCCCAGCTCTAACGCTTTTTCAATGACAGGTGTGAAGTCTTTGTCCTCTCCGATGTGTACCATCTGCGGATAGGATACCACTTCTGTGGTAAATACGCGGTCTGCGTAGCTTTCTTTTACCGGCATCAGGCAGTTGGTGGTATATAAGATCGGCGCCGGAATATTTGCAAATTCCTTCTGCTGGTTCTGCCATGCAGTTCCGAAGTTACCCTTTAAGTGCGGGTACTGTTTTAACAGCGGATATGCATGTGCCGGAAGCATCTCACCGTGGGTGTAGATATTGATTCCCTTATCCTTGGTCTGCTCTAACAATAACTTTAAATCATAGAGATCATGTCCGGTGATCACGATAAACGGACCTTTTTCTACCATGAGCGGCACGGTAACCGGAGTCGGATTGCCAAATGTCTCGGTGTTTGCCCGGTCAAGCAGCTCCATACATTTTAAGTTGACAGCGCCCACCTCGAGTACCACCGGCAGATATGCCTCCATGTCCAGATCAAAGCCTAAGAATGATAATGCCTTGTAGAAGAAGTCGTTGACCTCTTTGTCCTCATAGCCGAGTACCGCTGCATGGTATGCATAAGCAGCCATTCCGCGGATTCCGAATAAGATCAAAGATTTTAAGGAGCGGATATCCTCGTCGCCATCCCAGATCTCTTTCATATCGTAATCGGAAGTGTTTCCGCATGGAGCGGCACAAGTTGCACAATCCGGCACGATCCGCTGCTTCTCCGCATGTACTTTTTCAATCATCGCTTTTAACGTCTCGTCGTTGAAGTTGACGTTTGTGATCGTGGTAAATAATCCCTCGATGATAATCTTCGTTGTATCCTCGGTCGCCGGGTTGTTGCCACATGCCTTTGCCAGCCCGATAAGCGCTCCTGTCAGCTCATCCTGCAACGCTGCCGTGCTGCTGCTCTTTCCGCACACGCCTGCATTTCCGGTACATCCACTGCATCCCG
>CAVCFM010000307.1:0-3121 GCA_963601305.1 bacterium
ACATACTACATGGCAAGAATGATCACATCGCAGAAGAATGTTGAATTTGTAAAATCCAACTATGATGACATTAAGAAGATTTACAGCATATGGATTTGTATGGACACCGGAGTCGATGAGGATTCTATTATAGAGATAGGTCTAAGCCCCAGGGTGATATTCGGGAAAAGCAGCTGGATTCCGGATTGCAGTCTGATGAATGGTGCAATTATACGAATACGTGACAATGAAAAGGCAGAGACTTCAAAGAATAAATTAATTGCAATGCTGGAGCTGTTGTTCTCGAGTGTGGAACGGGAAGAGAAGAAACGGCAGTTAGAGAGCGATTATGGTCTTGTGATGACGACCGAACTGGAAAGGAGTGTGAATGAGATGTGTAACATAAGTGATCTGTTTGAAGAACGTGCGTTGATGCGCGGGGAGGAGCGGAAACTGATTTCGCTGGTAATCAAAAAAGTGCAGCGTAAGAAGGACTTGTATACCATCTCGGATGAACTCGAGGAGGGTGTGGAGGAGATTAAGCCGATTTATGAGGCGGTACTTGCTGCAGCACCGGAGTACGATATTGACGAGATATATGACAGTCTGAATACAGTTACGGCTTAAAGCCAGTGACAGCAGAAGAACAGATAGTGTTAAGGACATTTTCCAAATCTGGAAAATGTCCTTTTTGTATTACCTTGATGCGAGAGTCCGTGGCGAGCGTGCACTTGTTTTTGCCTGGCACGGCGCATTTCTAAAATAAATCTAAACATTTTTTATAGTGCTTGACACATACAATTTCAGATGTTATTATTTAACACACGAAAATAGATAACAATGTTAATTAATTACAAAGGGATGAAGAAATGGAACGAATGTATGAAGAATTGTTTCGTGCAATGAATCAATTCCGCAAGCTAAAGGTCGGAGATATGATGCCGGATATCAGCAAAGCCGATTTTTTTATGCTGAGTACCATCATGGATAAGGGTGAGGGCGGCAAAGTGACGACCTCCGAGCTGGCAGCGAAGGTCAAGATGCTTCCGCCGGCGGTCTCAAGGAGCTTGAAGGGACTTGAGGAAAAGGGCTATATAGAGCGGAGCGTGAACAAGAAAGACCGCAGAAACACCTATGTGGAACTGACACCGGAGGGGGAGCGCATCACAAATGAAACCAGGCAGCTGATGTGCGATTTTGGACGCTCTGTGATGGCGCAGGTCAACGAGGAGGATGTAGAACGTCTGATCCAGTACCTGAATAATATTTACGAGATTGCAGAAAAAGAAATAAAAATCAGAAAGAAAAACAGAAAGGAAAAAGAGCATGAGTAAGATTTTTAAAAATATGGTTCCCTACTGGAAATCCGTGCTGATCATTGTAGCATTGCTGTTCATCCAGGCATGGTGCGACTTGTCGCTGCCATCTTACACATCGGACATTATCGATGTGGGAATCCAGAACAGCGGCGTGGAGCACGTCGTTCCGGAGGCGATCACCGAAGAGGAATTTAAGACGGCTGAATTTATCATGACGGATGAGGAGATAGAGACCTGGGAGGGGCTCTATGAACTGCGGGACGGGGTATATTATTTAAAAGATGCCTCTGAGCAGGAACTCGATGACGCTGATGATGCGCTGGTACTTCCGCTGATCATGAACTACCAGATGAGTGCGTTAGAGGAAGACTCATTCAAACAGATGGTAGCCGGTCAGACTGGAATGGACGAAGCCACACTGGCGGATATGAGCATCGAACAGATTGGCAGCATGATGGGCGTGGAGCTAGAGACTTTTTCACAGGAAAAGGAAGATGATGACGGAAATATGCGGGAAGTGACCTGCGTGGATGTCCGTCCGATCTTTCAGGGAATGATGCAGAGTGGCATGATGGATAAGGAAAGTCTGCTGGCGACAAGAGAGAGCATGGCAGACACCATCGATACCATGGGAAGTTCACTGGTAAAATCCATGGGAATCGCATATGCAGTTTCCTGCGACGAGGCAGCCGGAATTGACATTGATGATGTGCAGCAGTCCTATCTGCTTTCCGCCGGACTTAAGATGGTAGGCATGGCGCTTATCATGGGAGTTGTCACCGTGCTGGTAGGATTTTTTGCATCCCGCGTGGGTGCCGGTATCGGTATGAACCTGCGTGAAAAAGTATTCAAGCAGGTAGTAAGTTTTTCCAATGCGGAGATGGACAAATTCTCCACGGCATCCCTGATCACCAGAAGTACCAATGATATCCAGCAGATACAGATGGTATCGGTAATGCTCCTTCGAATGGTTGCATATGCACCGATCCTCGGTATCGGCGGCGTGTTAAAAGTCGTGGAGACCGGGGCAGGAATGGGATGGATCATCGTTCTTGCAATCATTGTGATACTGGGTTATGTCATGGTTTTAATGTCCGTGACCATGCCGAAATTCCAGCTGATGCAGAAGCTGGTTGATAATGTAAACCTTGTCTCCAGAGAGATCCTGACCGGACTGTCCGTTATCCGGGCGTTTGGCAGAGAGAAAAAGGAAGAGGAACGATTTGACATTGCCAACAAAGATTTGACCAAGACGATGTTGTTCACAAACCGTGTGATGACATTTATGATGCCGGGTATGATGATGATTATGAACGTGCTTACTGTAGGTATTGTGTGGGTCGGCGCGCATAAGATTGACGAGGGAACCATGCAGGTAGGTGCGATGACCGCATTTATCACCTATGCGATGATGATCGTGATGTCATTCTTAATGCTCACGATGATGTCGATCATGCTTCCGCGTGCAGCAGTTGCAGCAGAGCGTATCGACGAGGTGATCCGTACCGAATCTTCCGTTATGGATGCAAAGGAGCCGGAACAGGTGACAGAGCACAACGGTGTGATCCGTTTTGAACATGTAAACTTCAGATATCCGGGTGCCGAGGAGGATGTGCTCCACGACATTGATTTTGTGGCAGAGCCGGGCAAGACGACAGCGATTATCGGAAGTACCGGATGCGGTAAGTCGACGCTTGTGAACCTGATCCCGCGTCTCTATGATGTATCCGGTGGAACAGTGACGCTGGACGGAAAAGATATCCGGAACATTTCCATGTCTGACTTGAGAGATGAGATTGGATTTGTACCGCAAAAGGGTGTCC
>CAVCFM010000308.1:0-10533 GCA_963601305.1 bacterium
TATCTATACCGTGGACGATCTGTACCACTGTACCTGGAAACAGCTGCAGGGATTCATGAAGGCAAAAAGCAAGCTGCCGGCGGAGACGCAGAGCCTGTTTTCCAAGGCGCTGAAACTGCTTTGGGGCACGGGAAATGCGGCGTTGAAGCGCTCTGTAAAAAAGGTGGTAAGCGACAGCCTGCCAGATTCTAAAAAAAGTATAAAAACCGAGAAAATATAAAAAAACGAGAAAAAGTGAGAAAAACTGGAAAAATACAGGAATAAATGCCAATAAATACAAATATATTTAGTTGCAGATTGAATGGCAAAAATCTATTATATGACTATCGGTTAGCACTCGAACTAAATGAGTGCTAATAACAGAAAAGCAAAAGAAAAGCATCAATTTTATAAATGAATCAGGAGGCATGTAAAATGAAATTAGTACCGTTGAGCGACAGAGTCGTATTAAAGCAGTGTGAAGCAGAAGAGACTACCAAATCCGGAATCATCTTAACCAGCAGCGCACAGGAGAAGCCACAGGAGGCAGAGGTTATCGCCGTAGGTCCTGGCGGAATGGTAGATGGCAAGGAAGTTACCATGCAGGTAAAAGCCGGACAGAAAGTAATCTATTCCAAATATGCAGGAACTGAAGTGAAATTAGACGGTGAAGAATACATTATTGTTAGACAGAATGACATTTTAGCAGTTGTTGAATAAGGAGGAAAACAGACATGGCAAAGGAAATCAAATACGGAACAGAGGCTAGAGCCGCACTTGGCGCTGGCGTTGACAAATTAGCAAATACAGTAAGAGTAACCATCGGACCAAAAGGAAGAAACGTTGTACTTGACAAATCTTACGGCGCTCCACTTATCACAAACGATGGTGTGACGATCGCAAAAGAAATCGAGTTAGAGGATGCCTTCGAGAACATGGGCGCACAGCTTGTAAAAGAAGTTGCAACCAAGACAAACGATGTAGCCGGTGATGGTACTACCACAGCAACCGTTTTAGCACAGGCTATGATCCAGGAAGGTATGAAGAACCTGGAAGCAGGCGCTAACCCGATCATCCTTCGTCGTGGTATGAAGAAAGCAACCGACAAGGCAGTTGAGTCCATCCTTGCAATGTCTTCCAAGGTAAAAGGCAAAGATCAGATCGCAAAAGTAGCAGCAATCTCTGCCGGAGACGAGGAAGTTGGTAACATGGTTGCAGACGCTATGGAAAAGGTTTCCAACGACGGCGTTATCACAATCGAAGAGTCCAAGACCATGCAGACTGAGTTAGACTTAGTAGAAGGTATGCAGTTTGACCGCGGATATGTATCTGCTTACATGTGCACAGATATGGATAAGATGGAAGCCGTTTTAGATGACCCATACATCCTGATCACCGATAAGAAGATCAGCAACATTCAGGAGATTTTACCACTGTTAGAGCAGGTAGTTCAGAGCGGTGCAAGACTTCTTATCATCGCTGAGGATATCGAGGGTGAAGCCCTTACCACATTGATCGTCAACAAACTGCGTGGAACATTCAATGTAGTTGCAGTAAAAGCTCCTGGCTATGGCGACAGAAGAAAAGCAATGCTTGAGGATATCGCGATCTTAACAGGTGGTCAGGTCATCAGCTCCGACCTCGGATTAGAGTTAAAAGATACTACCTTAGATCAGTTAGGCCGTGCAAAATCCGTAAAAGTTCAGAAAGAGAACACAGTCATCGTTGACGGTGCAGGCGACAAAGCTGCGATTACAGCACGTGTTGGCCAGATCCGTGCCCAGATTGAGGAGACCACTTCTGAGTTCGACAAAGAAAAATTACAGGAGCGTCTTGCTAAATTAGCAGGTGGTGTTGCTGTTATCCGTGTAGGTGCTGCAACTGAGACAGAGATGAAAGAGGCAAAACTCCGCATGGAGGATGCTTTAAATGCCACAAGAGCAGCCGTAGAGGAAGGTATTATTGCAGGCGGCGGTTCTGCATACATCCACGCAACCAAAGCTGTTTCTGAACTGGCTGAGAACTTAGAGGGCGACGAGAAGACCGGTGCAAAGGTAATCTTAAAAGCACTGGAAGCTCCGTTATACTACATCTCTGCAAATGCAGGATTAGAGGGCGCAGTTATCATCAACAAAGTAAAAGAGTCAGAGCCAGGAATCGGATTCAACGCAGCTACCGAAGAGTATGTAGATATGGTAGAGCAGGGAATCCTTGACCCAGTAAAGGTTACAAGAACTGCATTACAGAATGCAACCTCAGTTGCCTCCACATTATTAACCACAGAGTCTGTTGTGGCTAACATCAAGGAAGATGCTCCGGCAATGCCAGCAGGCGGTGCCGGCGGCATGGGAATGATGTAATCCAGTGCATAAATAATTAATTCAAAAATCTCCAGAGATGCAGCAGGTTATGCTGTCTTTGGAGATTTTTTTTGAGGATAGAAAATCTAATTACAATTCTTAAGAAAATTGTTGAATTATTGCATTATCTAACAATATATGGTACAATGAGCCTAGTTATAGAGAGTTCTATTACGGATTTGGAGAGGGGGCTGGCATGAGGATTCTTGCTACATTTGATGCAAAGGACTATCAGGACACCATAGACATTTATGAAAAATATTCAGTGCGCGGTATAATTATGCGGGATGGTAAGCTGGCTATGCAGTGCAGCAGGGATGGCGAGTACAAGATTCCCGGCGGAGGAATGGAGCCGGGAGAGGATTATCTGCAGGCTCTAGTACGGGAAGTGCATGAGGAGACAGGGCTTCATGTGATCGCATCTGAGGTTTGTGAAATCGGTGAGATAGTGGAAGTGAGGCGGGATATATTTGATGCGACGAAGAAGTATATCTGCCACTCGTTATTCTATGATTGCAAAGTAGGAGAAGAACAGGACGAACTACAACTCACAAAGAGTGAACTGGCGAAGGGATATGAATTGCGCTGGGCGGCACCGGAGGAAATTTACAACAGAAATATTCTGATTGAAAAAGACCCCTGGATTGTGCGGGATACCGCATTTATAAAAATGTTGATGGATCAGAGGGTTACTCTGAAAAATACGAACGAGGGAGCGTGTCGAGGATGAAGTTACAGGAAAAGCAGAGACAGGAAAAAAACAAAGCGACGGCAGTGCTTGGTATGTTGATAATGGGATATGCAACATTGATCGCAGTGCTTGGATTTGCAGACAGTACCGCAGATATGACAGTGGTGGCGCCGCGTGCAATTGTCAGCGTAGTGATATTCGTTGCATTTATTATCAGCTATTTCAGATTTAAGGGAGAACGGAAGTTTGAGATAGCATGTATGATATGCATGTTTGCATCTTATGCGGTCACGATATTGACGCAGCGCAATATTTATATGTATGCGCTGGTTTATCCGATTATGCTGACTGTTATGCTGTATATGGATAAGCATCGCGCCAAGATTGCCATGATCATAGCAATCATTTTGAATGTGGTAGGTGGTGTCAAGAACTTTATTACTTATCCAGAGACACAGGGACAGAGTTTTATGCAGATGTTCTATGCATTAGTATTTTGTGTGGCAGCATACATTATTGTAATGCTTCAGGGAAAGCATGCAGCACAGGATGTTGAGGCGATTACCAGCCAGATGGATACCGCGGCGAGACTTGCGAAGGAGATTATGGATGCTTCCGAGCAGCTTGCAGATAAGTTTGATAATGCAAGGGAGAAAGCGGCTGTATTGACTGAGAGTATGGAGCACAGCAATAACTCTGTAAAGGAGATTGCGTCCAGTGTCAAGCTGACTGCGGAATCAATCGAAGTGCAGACGATGAAAACCAGTGATATCCAGGCGAATATTGAGAATGCAGAGCAGGAGACCCTGGCAATCAAAAACGCATCTGAGACATCACAGCAGGCAATAGGTGAGGGCTCTGAGCTGATCCGTGAATTAAAGCTTCAGGCAACACAGACTGCAGAGATTAACCGCTCTACAAGAAATACGACAGAGGAACTGAATGACAGGATTAAGGAAGTCGAAGTAATCATTGGAACGATTTTAAATATTTCTGATCAGACCAATCTGTTGGCACTAAATGCATCAATTGAGGCTGCAAGAGCCGGAGAAGCAGGAAAAGGATTTGCGGTTGTTGCAGACGAAATCCGTAAGCTGTCTGAGGAGACCAAGGAATCTACCGGTAAGATCACAGATATTATCGAGAAGCTTACTGTGAATGTGGAGGAGGCATCTGCGAATATGCAGCGCTCCGCAGAATCTTCTGATAGACAGAATGAAATGATCGAGACAACCAGAGGAAAATTCAATGTCATCGAAGAAAATGTAAACGGACTGCACGAGGCAGTTGTAAAGCTCTCTGGTGAGGTGGACAGCATCCTGCAGGCAAATACACAGATTAATGACAGCATTACGAATCTTTCCGCTACCAGCGAGGAAGTGGCAGCATCTTCCGAGAGCAGTATCAGCGTGAGTGAGGATAGTATGCATGCATTAGCTGAGATGAACAATCTTCTGGATGAAATTTTTGAGATTTCTGAGCATATGAAGGAATTGGTTAAAAAATAAAACCGGAAATATTCCGGGATGATGGATACCAGCGGCGTTTATGACCGCTGGTATTTGTTTTTATTGTTCGCAGTTTTTGTGGCACATCCGGTACGAATGTGTTATAATCAAAGCATAGCTGTGGGTAGGGGGAACAGGTTACCTGCGGTACAAGCAAAAAGATAAGGAGAGCGTTTTATGAATGACAACTATATCACTTTGACGATTGGCAAACAGAAAAATATTGCATTGATTGCACATGATAATAAAAAAGCAGATTTGATCGCGTGGTGTGAGGAGCACAAGGCGATTCTTATGAATCACTTCCTCTGTGGAACAGGTACCACAGCGCGTATGATTACAGACAGAACCGGACTTCCGGTAAGAGGATATAACAGTGGTCCTCTGGGTGGAGACCAGCAGATTGGCGCGAAGATTGTGGAAGGCAAGATCGACTTTATCATTTTCTTCTCCGATCCATTGACCGCGCAGCCACATGACCCGGATGTGAAGGCATTGCTTCGTATCGCACAGGTATACGATATTCCGATTGCCAATAACCGTGCATCCGCAGATTTCATGATTACTTCTCCTTTTATGGACAAAGAATATGACCATGAGGTCATTAATTTCCATAAGAACATCGAAGAGCGTTCACAGATTTTATAAGGGGGAGCATTTTTTATGAGCAAGGTTGCAATTGTGTCTGACAGCAACAATGGAATTACGCAGTCAGAAGCAAGAGAACTAGGAATTACCATTCTGCCTATGCCTTTTTTTGCAGGCGAGGAGACTTACTATGAGGACATCAATCTGACACAGGCAGAGTTTTACCAGATGCTGTCGGAAGATGTCAATATTTCCACATCCATGCCGTTGGTAGGCGATGTGACGGATGCCTGGGATAAGCTGTTGGAAGAGTATGATGAGATCGTGCACATCCCGATGTCGTCGGGACTCAGCGGTTCCTGTGAGACAGCGCTGATGCTGGCGCAGGATTACGACGGCAGAGTTCAGGTTGTAAATAATCAGCGTATTTCTGTCACACAGAGACAGTCTGTATTAGATGCGATGGCCCTTGCGAAGCAGGGGAGAGGCGCAGCGGAGATCCGTGAGATTTTAGAGCGTGAGAAGTTTGAATCATCTATCTATATTATGGTGGACACGCTGTACTATCTGAAAAAAGGTGGAAGGATTACCCCGGCAGCGGCAGCACTTGGCACATTGCTCAAGTTAAAGCCGGTATTGCAGATCCAGGGCGAGAAGCTGGATGCGTTCGCGAAAGCCAGAACTGTAAAACAGGCGAAGAACATTATGATCGAGGCAATGAAGAATGACTTTGCCGACCGGTTCCATGCGCCGAATGGAGAGGGCATGTATTTAGAGATGGCTTACACGAAGGATCTGGAGTCGGCAGAGGCATTCCGCAAAGAGGTACAGGAAGCATTTCCGGGTATGGAGATCCAGATGGATCCACTGTCTTTGAGTGTGTCCTGCCATATCGGACCGGGAGCGCTTGCAGTTGCATGCTCCAAGAAAATACCAGAATTAAATTAGATGACTGACAAGGATGAGACCGCCAGACGGCGGTCTCGTTTTGCTCTATAGGCGTGTTGGAGATAGATACGCGTTAGGAACAAGGGGAGGTAAGGGTTTGAAGAAGAATATTGCATTTCGGACGAATTTGCTGGTCTGTATATTGTTGATCGTCAGTTCGATTGTGATTTCTGTTTTTTCTTATGATTCCAGTTATAAGCTGGCGAAGAAGAATGTCGAACAGCTGTCGGAACAGACATCAAAGAGTGTATATTATCAGATTACGAATTGTTTCTCGGAACCGATAGCGGTTGCCCGGACGATGGCAGGAGATACTCTGCTGGTGGAATGTCTACAGCAGGAAGCGTCGTTGTCACAGGAACAGATGGCGGAGAACATCGGGGCATATTTAAGTGCCTATCAGCAAATGTATGGATTTGATGCGGTGTTCCTTGTCTCAACAGAGACCGGAAGATACTATAATTGCAATGGCATCGACCGTATTGTGTCACAGAGCGAGGAGGGATATGCCTGGTATGATCAGTTGCTTGCATCGGACCGGACCTATGCAGTCGATGTGGACAACGATAAGAGCGAAGGGGCAGACGATGCACAGACCTTTTTTGTGGACTGTAAGATGACAGATGCGCAGGGAAATGTGGTAGGTGTTGTCGGTGTCGGAATTTTGATGGACGAGCTGAAGGAATCTATCGATGCATGTATCGACGGAGTCAACGGTCAGGTGTTCCTTGTGGATCAATACGGCAAGATCCAATTCTCCAATGAAGAAAAAACAGTCGGAGATGAAGAAGATACAGAGCTGCCGGAGACAGGTGGACAGCAGCCGGCGGACGTGCAGTCACAGCCAGAAGGACAGATGACAGCGGAAGAACAGCCGACAGCGGGAGGTCAGCCGGCGGATGTGCAGTCACAGCCGGAAGGACAGGCGCAGCCGGACACCGAGCAGGATACTGAGCGGGATTTCTTCAAGGAAAACGATATGGAAGATTTGCGGGAACCGCTGATGCAGCATGGGGAAAATGGCGCTCCACAGAGAATGTGGAGAGAGAACGGCATGCCCAGTGAGGCACGGTACATGGAATCACAGTTTATCGAGGAGTTATCCTGGAATCTGATCGTCAGCAATGATATTGGGTCAGATATGCGGAGCGTGGCGGTACAGATTTTGAAAAGCAGCATCGTAATATTTGCGGTCGTGATCGTGATCCTGCTTGTGATCACGAGAGTGGTAAGACGTTTTGAGAAGCGCATCACCGAACTGACGAAGGAACAGGAGCAGATGATCCGCAAGGCGACAAGGGACTTGTATGGCGATATCTGTGAGTGGAATCTTTCCAGCGGAATGTTGGTAAATGAGAGCGCAGAGAGCGTGGCGAAAGCGCTCGGTGTTGACACACAGATTTCGTATGAGACAGTCATCGGGGAGATTGCGAAGCGGTATGTAAATGAGACGGAGCGGGAAGAATTCCTGACATTTTTAGATAAAAAGAACCTCCTGGCGGAGTTCGAATATGGAGACTCCTGTCTGCATCATGAATTCCAGATACAGAGAGAATCCGGACAGACGCTCTGGATGCGCATTGATGCCTATATCAGCTACCATGTGCAGGAAAATGCATACTACCTTTTGACGTATTGGAAGAATATCGATGCGCAGAAGCGAAAAGAGATTGATACCTTAAACCGCGCGGAACGGGATGAGATGACCGGTCTTTACACTAAGACTTCCATCGGACGTCATATCACAAAGTATCTGGCGGCAAACGAGACACAGATGGGCGGATTTTTTATTTTCGATATCGACAATTTCAAACAGGCAAACGACGGAAACGGGCATGCATTTGGCGATGCAGCGATCACGGAATTTGCAGGCACGATACGTGATTGTTTTCCGGAGAACAGCCTGATCGGCAGAATCGGAGGCGATGAGTTTGTGGCATTTATGCCTGCCACAGATTGGTCAGAGGTGGAAACACAGGCGAAAAAAGTTTCCGGTGCATTAGAGCGGACGGTTGTTATGGATAGGAAACAATGGAACATGTCGGCGAGCATTGGAGTTGCAATGTCGCCGACCGATGGAACTACTTACGAGATGCTCTACCGCAATGCGGATAAAGCGCTTTATCGTACCAAAAAGAATGGAAAGAACGGTTTTAACGTGTACGATGCATCATCTGATGTTTCCACCACAGATAAGTGATGACTAACGGAATGGCGGTAAACACCCATGCCGCCGGATCCGCAAAGCAGACACCGTGGAAACCGGCGCTTTTTGGAACAAGCATGATCACAGCGAGGCGGCTTACCAGCTCTACGATACCGCTTAACATCGGAACCAGACCGCGGTCAAGACCCTGCAGCGCATTGCGGTACAGGAATATCATGGCGAGCGGAACATAGAACCAGATGACGGTGTCGAGGTACTGGTTGGCATACATGAAGATCTCCTCCGACGGATTGCTTACAAACCAGCTGACGATAAAATCACCGGCGAATACGCATAACAGTGCGCCTGCGAGTGCGGAGGTAAAGCAGATGTAAAGTCCCTGCTTCATGCCGGCGTAGATGCGGTCGTATTTGCCGGCACCTAAGTTCTGACCACAGTAGGTGGCGATGGCGGTTCCAAGCGTAGGCATCGTCTGTGTGGCGATGTTGTTTACCTTGGAGGCTGCGGTAAAGGCAGCCACGACACCGGAGCCGAAAGCGTTGACGGCGCTCTGCATGATCATGGTACCGACGGCTGTGATGGAATAGTTTAATGCCATAGGAATACCGATGGCAAGCATATTTTTGACGCCGGGAGCGTCCAGATAATAATCCGCACGGCTTGTCCGCAGGATTTCGAATTTATGTATCATATAGAAAAAGCACAGGACGGCTGCCACACCCTGAGAGATGATGGTGGCGTAAGCAGCTCCTGCGGTTCCTAGTTTGACATTGACGATCAGGACGACATCCAGCACAATATTTAAAATAGAAGAAAAAATTAAAAAATAGAGCGGTGTCTTGCTGTCGCCGATCCCGCGCAGGATACCGGAGAGCACATTATATGCCATGGTAAGAATAATGCCTGCGAAGATGACCTTGATATAGGCGTCCGCCAGCCCGAGAATATTGTCGGGGGTGTTCATCCAGAGTAACAGCCATCTGGAGGCTGCAACCGTTGGGATGGTAAGTATGACAGAGACGATGACGGTCAGGATCATGGCGAGCGCCACATAATGCTTGAGCAGACGGAAGTCCTTGGCGCCGAACGCGTGCGACACCATGACGCCGAAGCCCTGGGCGATCCCGTTTGCAAAGCCTAACACGAGAAACATCAGGCAGCCGGTGGAACCGACGGCGGCAAGTGCCTCCTCACCGAGGTAGCGCCCGACAATGATGGTATCTACCATGTTATAAAACTGCTGGAAGAGGTTTCCCAGCAGTACAGGAAACGAAAATAATAATATGATTTTGAGTGGATTTCCACTGGTCATATCTTTGGACATGGAAAAGGAATCTCCTTTCAGTATAGTAAAATCAGCCTATTGCGTATCACCTAGTATAACTCATAGAATAGGGAAAAACAATAGAAATTATCATGGAAAAAAGCAGGTGTAAAATGGACATTAATCTGGAATATTATCGAATATTTTATTGTGTTGCAAAGCGGCAGAGCATCACGCTTGCAGCGGAGGAAATGGCGATTTCCCAGCCTGCGGTAAGCCAGGCGGTCAAGCATCTGGAGAAGAACTTAGGATGCACGCTGTTCGTGCGCACATCCAAGGGGATGCGGCTCACAAAAGAGGGAGAGATGCTTTACTCTTATGTGGGGCGTGGCTATGAGATGATCCTGTCGGGGGAGCGCAAGTTATCAGAAATGTTGAACCTCGAGAGCGGGGAGATCTGTGTGGGCGCCAGTGATATGACATTACAGTTTTATCTGCTTCCTTATCTGGAGCGTTTCCACGAGGCGTATCCCAAGATACGTGTGACGGTCACCAATGCGCCGACGCCGGAGACACTGCAGCACCTTGGAGATGGCAGAATTGATTTTGGGGTGGTGAGCACACCGATCGTGGGACGCC
Source organism: bacterium (assembly GCA_963601305.1). Classification (GTDB taxonomy): domain Bacteria; phylum Bacillota; class Clostridia; order Lachnospirales; family Lachnospiraceae; genus Roseburia. Next base: position 10,145 of record CAVCFM010000308.1, read on the forward strand.
CGTCCCTAAAGCTTGTCCCGGTGAGAGAGATTCAGGATGTATTTGTCGCCGGAAAAAAGTTCGAATATTTAAAGGAGCGCACACTGCCTTACGAAGAACTGATGACATTGCCGGTGATGTGCCTGGAGGGAACGACTTCCACAAGGCGTTACGTGGAGGAGTTTTTGGCGGAACAGGGCGTGGAACTCACGCCGGAATTCGAACTGGCGACCAGTGAGATGCTGATACAGTTTGCAGTGCGGAACCTGGGAATTGCCAGCGTGGTGGAGGATTTTGCGATGGAGCGCATCAAAAACGGAGAGCTGTTCCCACTGCGTTTTGACCAGGAGATACCAAAGCGCGAGCTGTGCATTGTGACCGATGAGCGGATTCCGCTGTCGCAGGCGGCA
>CAVCFM010000309.1:0-2396 GCA_963601305.1 bacterium
GTGACGGCGGTATGGTGGCACAGATCTATACACAGAAGTATCACGGGGAAGTTGGCGGGCTTATCCTGATCTCAACGGGTGGCATGGATGCGGCGACGTTAAAAAGCCTTAAGAAGAAATATTTCCTGGCGCCTCTCATGCTGTTTTATATGAAGCATTGCAATTATGAGAAATTAAAACCGAAGCTGATCAAGGCAGGAATGGGACATATCCGCAATGAAAGCGAAGAGCAGGCTGCGTATGCACGGGAGATGTTTGAGACAATTTTTAAGGATTACACCAGAGAAAAAGATGTGCATATTTCCGGACTGTTGGCTGATCTGATGAACCAGACACCTGTTACGGAGGCAGATTTTAAGGAATTAGAAGGGAAAATCTTACTGATACTTCCGGATCAGGATTTCTTCTCGGGAGAGATGCAGCAAGATCTCATTCGGCTGATGCATAGCCCTGAGATCAAATATGTCTCGGGAGGGCACCTCTCTACTGTTCTGAAGGTAGATGAGTATGTGCAGACAATCCGGGGATTTCTGCAAAAGAAGTCGCTTTCCTGACCTATTGTTCATTGAAAACCTCCCCGACATATGATAAAATTTCTAAGATTAGGGATATTATGAAATATGGAGGTCAGAAGATGGAAGCATATAAATCAGAATTTATAGAATTTATGGTAGAGAGTGATGTGTTAAAATTCGGAGAGTTCACCTTAAAGAGCGGGCGCAAATCTCCGTTTTTTATGAACGCAGGAGCCTACGTGACAGGTTCCCAGCTGATGCGGTTGGGCGAATACTATGCGAAAGCGATCCACGAGACATACGGGGATGACTTTGACGTATTATTCGGACCGGCATACAAGGGAATTCCGATCAGCGTAGTGACTGCAGTCGCTTACAGCAAGTTATATGGCAAGGAGATCCGTTACTGCTCAGACCGCAAGGAAGAAAAAGACCATGGCGCTGACAAGGGAAGCTTTCTCGGAAGCAGCTTAAAGGACGGCGATAAGGTCGTTATGATCGAGGATGTCACGACTTCCGGAAAATCCATGGAGGAGACCGTGCCGAAGGTAAGAGGGGCTGCCAATGTACAGATCGTGGGACTGATGGTTTCCTTAAACCGCATGGAGAAGGGACTTGGCGGCGAGAAGAGCGCCCTCGAGGAGATTAAGGAGAAGTATGGTTTTGATGCCAATGCCATTGTCACGATGGAGGAGGTTGTGGAGCACCTTTACAACCGTGAGTGCCAGGGCAGAGTGGTCATTAACGACGAGATCAAAGCCAGAATTGATGAATATTACAGACAGTATGGATGCAAATAAAAAGAGAAACCGCCTGGTTGCGGGTATCCTGTTTGTAATCTATATCATTGTATTATTTTATTTTCTGTTTTTTGCAGAGACCATGGGAAGAACGGATGCAGGGCGGACTTATCAGTACAACCTGGTCCCGTTTCAGGAGATTTCCCGGTTCATTAAATATCGTAAAAAGTTGGGAATGTATGCATTTCTCTTAAATATTTTGGGAAATGTGGTGGCATTTCTTCCTTTTGGTGCATTTCTGCCGGTGTTTTTGGAAAAAAGCAGGAATTTCTGGCGCACGACGCTTTACAGCTTTGAGTTAAGCCTGCTGGCAGAACTGTGGCAGCTGGTATTCCGCGTGGGCTGTTTTGACGTGGATGATCTGATGCTCAACACGCTTGGCGGAATGTTAGGATATGCACTGTATGCATTTGTGATATGGATGGAAAGGAAAAAACGTGAGAAGACGTCGTAGGAGAAATTACAAGTTTACAGAGAAAACCCAGTCAAAGCGCGGAATTGCCGGATTGCTGCTTGCGGCTGCATCCATTGTGATCTTTTTTGTCGTTGTAAATAATTCATTCCACAACGGCGGAAACGGCAGCATGTATCTGGGAAGCGCAGGGGTATCGTCGATGCTGCTGGCGTTTGTGGCATTTGTGCTCGCGGTAAAAAGCATGAAGGAGGAGAACAGCTTTAAGCTGTTCACGTATCTGGCGACGGTATGCTCCTTTGTGGCTGCCGGGGTGTGGGTGGCATTGTACGTGGTTGGTTTTTTACTGTAGCGGGAGGTAAGTGATGACAGATTTTGAAAAACAGATCTCTTTTATCATGGAGCTGGATAAGATCAAAAAGATTGGCAGACAGACGTATCTGTCGGATGCGAGCAGGAAGGAGAACGACGCCGAACATTCCTGGCATCTGGCGCTGATGGCATTTGTGCTTGCGGATTATGCCAACGAGAAGATAGATGTGTTAAAGACGATAAAAATGGTGTTGCTGCACGATGTGATCGAGATTGATGCAGGGGACACCTATGCATATGACACCGAGGGCAACAAGACGAAGCGGGAGCGGGAGTTAAAAGCAGCCGACCGCATTT
>CAVCFM010000310.1:0-2561 GCA_963601305.1 bacterium
CGTATGTGGCATGTTTCCCGGGAACGGATCTGGATGAGACCAAATACGCGAAGGCAGTTACCGATTATCTGGGAATCCCACATACATTTATGAATGTGGATACCGCGGTTTCGGAGAATGATTTCTTACAGCAGCTGTATTGCTTTGAGGAACTGTGGGGCAATCCACAGGTTCCGATGATGCAGTTATACCGCAGTGAGAGAGCGGACGGCACGACCGTTTCGCTGGATGGCCATGCTGCGGATGAACTTTTTGCAGGTTATGGTTTTGATGTGTTAAAGGCATATCCGGATGCAAAAAATAAAGCAGAGATCGATATGATCACCACAGCTTATCTAAATCAGAACTCCGAGGAGGGCATCCCGGTGGGAAGCCCGGAGTATAAACGTCTGAGAAATAAGCTGTACCGGGAATATATGTTGAAGTACCGCGTGAAAAAGCTGCTCGGAAGAGAGGATGTGCGCAGCGCTTATTCGGATCATCCGAACTGGAATAAACTCGATAATCTGAATAAGACACTGTTTGTATCCACCCATGAGACGATTTTGCCGACTCTTTTACGCAATTATGACAGAGACAGTATGGCATCCGGTATCGAAATACGTATGCCGTTTTTGGATTACCGGATCGTGCAGATGGCATTCTCACTGGGCTGGCGCTCGAAACTCCACGGGGGATGGTCCAAATCCATCGTGCGGGATGCCTGTGCACCGTTTATGCCGGAGAGCGTATGCTACCGGAGGACGAAGCTTGGCTTTAATGCGCCGATCGCAGACTGGATGCGGGGACCATACCGACAGTTTTTTGAGGATACAGTGGCAAGTGCCGGGTTTGCAAATTGCCAGCTGATCGACCAGCCGGATGTGGTCCGTGAGGATCTGCGCAGATTTCTGGCTGGTGAGGATGCTTCATTCCATCAGGCTGCGGATATCTGGAACCGTATTCAGCCGTATCTGTGGGAACGCGCAATGATAAAACAGGATTTTACACGTCATAATTACGAAGTAAGGCGTGGCTGATTATATAGAGAATGAGGTTGTCTTATGAATCGTTACAAATATTTGGATATTGCCCGGGGAATCGGATTGATGCTGGTAATCATCTCGCACAGCTGCGGGCTGAGCCATTATCTGATTAATTTTTATATTCCACTGTTTTTTGTGGTGTCCGGCTATATTTATAAAGAGGGCAGAAGTTACAGAGAAAATATTGCGCGCAAAGCGAAGCGGCTCTTGATACCGTATTTTGGATACAGTGCGCTTTTGTTTGCATTCTATGCGGTGATAAGGAGAAATCCGGCTGAAATCTTAGAGTCTGCTTTTGGTATTCTCTATTCCCGTTATTGCCTTTTTGATACGACGATGTATACGGACAACTGGTATCTGTTTACGGTGGCAAATGGTGCCATGTGGTATCTGACAGCATTTTTTGTGACAAGTCTTGTCTATCATCTGGTAATTGACCGGTGTCTTTCGGACCGGAAATTTTTAATCGGGTGTATGGCGGTACTTCTGGCGATTACAATTGCGCTTGCCGAGCTGCCGGTTCTGCTGCCGTGGAGCATTGACCTTGCCTGTGTCGGAACGATGTTTATGATCGTAGGAACACTGCTGGGACGTGCGAAGTTTTTCGAACGGGACTGGAACCTTCCGCTGATTCTCGGGACGTTTGCAGTGTATATGGGACTTAGTTTTGTGAATCCCGGGATCAATATGTCGGTGCGTGAATACGGAATTTACGGAAGGCTCAGCGTACCGTTTTTTATACTGATCGGTATCAGCGGTTCCATGTTATGTATCTGGGTTGGCAGGCTGATACAGAATCTTCTGGTCGGAAGAGTGCTGGGCTATATCGGGCAGAACACGATCGTGCTGCTGGCATTACATATCCTGGGATTGGAGCTTCTCGGAATTGTTGCAGGAAAGTTGATCGATGTTGCTTCCCTGCCTGTGGCGGGCTATGTGGTATATCATATCGTGCGCATTACATTGGCGGTGGCTGGCTGTCTGTTGTTTGGAAAAGTGGTAGAGATTGTTAAGCGGAGGTGGAGTGAGCGTGGAAAAAACAGGTAGAAATTCAAGCATTGAGTTATTCCGTATTTTATGTCTGTTCCTGATATTCTGGATGCACGGCGCAAGCAGTTTTGCGGGAGGCGGAATCAATGCATGGCTTAGTATTGTGGCGGATTCCATCGGAAATATCGGTGTGTCCTGTTTTATTCTGATCTCCGGATATTTCGGAGTGAAGTGGAATGGCAGAAAAATGATCAAGCTGGATCTGATGCTGATGTTTTACTGCTGGATCGGACTGGCGTTCCGCTTTGTGTGGGGAACGGCTGGCGGCGGAGAGGAGATTTTATCCTATCTGTTTCCGGTCATCGGAAAACGCTCATGGTATTTTACCTGTTACTTTGCGCTGGCTGCGTTGGCGCCATTTATCAATGAGTCAATTGATAAACTGGGTGAATTGCGGTTAAGACAGTTGATCATGGTAATGCTTCTGGTGTTTTCCGGCATCACGACATTCTTTTTCTTTGACCTGACAGGCGATGGCGGAAAGGG
>CAVCFM010000311.1:0-4097 GCA_963601305.1 bacterium
CTGGCACGTCACGCAAAAATCGGCGATGCCACAAGGGCAGCCATCGTCTCTGCCGGTCTGTCGCTTCATTTAAAGAGCGGTTATTCTAACACGGTAACCGTCTTTGACATCCCGTCTGAGACGACGGCAGACGCAATACTTTCTACAATGCGCGATAAGCACGGCATCCTTCTGTCCGGCTCATTTGACAGCCTGGCTGGAAAAGTCATCCGCATTGGTCATATGGGTGCAAACGCCACATTTGACAATATGATGGCAACGATGGATGCGCTCTCCGACACTCTAACGGAGCTTGGCGTCCCGCTGCGCGGCAACCTGGCTGAATTATTTTTGCAGAACTGGCACACAAATCGATAATTACAAACAGCCCCTGTGAGAACACTCACAGGGGCTGTTTTGATATGAAGAAATTGATAATTGATAACTTGTTAATAAAAAGGGAGGATCTTATACTCCTGAGTATGCAGCGAATGCGCCGTCAACCGGGATACATACTCCACTTACAAATCCGCTTGCCTCAGAGGAAGCTAAGAATAATAATGCTCCTACTAACTCTTCCGGCTCACCGAAACGCTCCATTGGAGTTCCTGCTAAGATCTTGCCAGTTCTTGCAGTCGGGGTTCCGTCCTCGTTAAATAACAGTGCACGGTTCTGAGCGGTTGCTAAGAATCCTGGTGCGATAGCGTTGCAACGGATACCAACTTTTGAGAAATGAACAGCTAACCACTCGGTGAAGTTTACGATAGCTGCCTTTGCTCCAGAGTATGCCGGGATCTTGGTAAGTGGGGTGTACGCATTCATAGATGCGATGTTGATGATGTTTGCGCCCTCTTTGTTTACCATGTCTTTTGCAAATACCTGAGTAGGAAGTAATGTTCCCATGAAGTTTAAGCTGAATACGAAGGAAACTCCGTCTGGATCTAAGTCGAAGAATGTCTTCATCTCGCCGATGTTCTCCGGTTTGAAGTACTCATCGTCTGTGGTAGCTCTTGGGTTGTTTCCGCCTGCTCCGTTTACAAGGATATCGCATGTACCGAAATCTGCTGCGATGGCATCTCTTGCTGCCTCGATGCTTGCTTTCTCAAGTACGTTGCATTTGTATCCTTTTGCAGTGAATCCCTTCTCTGTGATCGCAGCTGCGCTCTTTGCTGCTGCTTCCTCATTTAAGTCAAGTAATGCAACTTTTGCACCGCTTGCTGCTAATGCCTCTGCCATAACAGAGCAGATCACTCCGCCTGCGCCTGTTACAACTGCTACTTTTCCTGTTAAATCAACCTGCATTGGTAATTTCATGTTTTTTTCCTCCATTCTTTTTTCCAAAAGCTTATGCTCTTGGGAATGCTTTTTCTACTGCTTCAAATAATCCGTTGATATATGTTGCACCAAGGGCACGGTCATATAATCCGTATCCCGGTCTGCCTGTCTCACCCCAGATCATTCTTCCGTGATCCGGTCTTACATATCCGTCAAAGCCGTTGTCGTGAAGTGCTTTGACGATCGCATACATATCAAGGGAGCCGCAGCTGGAAAGATGTGCACGCTCTTCAAATCCGTTGTCTAATACAGCGACGTTGCGCAGATGTGCGAAATGGATTCTGCCCATTGCTGCATATTTTGCTGCCATTGCCACTACGTCGTTCTTATTGGAACATCCCAGGGAACCGGTACATAAGGTAATACCGTTGTGTGGGTCATCTACCAGGCTTAAGAAACGGTCAATATTCTTCTCACAGGTGATGATTCTTGGAAGTCCGAAAATGCTCCAGCATGGATCATCCTCATGGATTGCCATGTTGACATTGCACTCTGCTGCTACCGGGATTACTTTCTGTAAGAAATACTGTAAGTTGTTCCACAGATCATCCTCGGACATTGCATTGTACTCTGCAACGACATTCTTTAATTCCTCTCTGGAATAGCTTGCATCCCAGCCCGGAAGTGTCAGATCGCTGTCACTCTGTAATGGATTTACTGCATCCACCTGCTCCTGATAGTATACCAGGGATGTGGAACCATCCGGAAGTGCGTGGTCTAACTGGGTTCTTGTCCAGTCGAACACCGGCATAAAGTTGTAGCAGATGCATTTGATGCCTGCTTTTGCCACACGGCGAATGTTCTCACAATAGTTTTCAATATATTTATCACGGCTTGGTTTGCCTAACTTGATATCCTCATGAACCGGGATACTCTCGATCACTTCAAAATGAAGACCAGAAGCTTCCACCTGTGCTTTTAACTTTGCAATGCTCTCCTCGCTCCATACTTCACCAACCGGTACATCATACACAGCGGTTACGATGGAATGCATTCCAGGGATCTGTCTGATGTTCTCTAAGGTTACCTTGTCATCCTCTCCATACCAGCGAAATGATAATTTCATGTTTTCCTCCGTTCCGGCGTCTCCTGCGCCTGATTTTCACGCGTACTTGCATACATTTGTCAGCCAGCTTTTTAACTAGCTTTTTCATATTTTTCATTTTGAATATATCACGCTTGTATACAAGTGTCAACTTCCATTTTTTGTTTTTTACCGTTTTGCCGTTTTTTTTACGTTTTGCACAGTCACGCTGCCAGATTTTGGGTAGACATGCACAATTTTAGTATTAGTTTTACCTGTTATCCTGCAAATATGTATTGTCTTTTTTATTTGATGGCTTTATAGTTATGTTATATTGAAATTACAGGACGGAGGCTTACTATGAATTCCAAGAAACACACCGGCACATCCGAGGCTGTATACCAGAAGCTCAAGGAACAGATCCTGCACTTAGAGCTGCCACCGGGTTCCGCCATCAGCGAAATAGACACCGCAACCAAATACGATGTATCCAGGACTCCGGTCCGGGATGCTTTTAAAACCTTAGAGGCGGAAGGGCTCTTAGAGATCCGCCCGCATATCGGCACGTTTGTGTCCTTAATCGATCTGGACATGATCTCCGATATCCTCTATATGCGTGAGGTCTTAGAGCAGGCCGTTCTCCGCGACTTATCCTTAAGCCATGACAAATCCCAGGAATTCCGTGTCCGTCTGGTGTTGCAGCGTCAGAAGGAGCTGATCGAGTCTGACCTCTCCTTGGAGGAGCTTTCCAGAGTATTCATCGTCTCCGACAACGAATTCCACCGTGTCCTCTATGAGATGACCGGCAAGCTGAATGTGCTGCACTTTTTTAACACGGTAAGCTCTCAGTACGAGCGTTTCCGTACGTTTTTAAATCTGCGCGGCAGGGACGATCTGATGCGGCTCTACAACGAGCATGTCACCATCTGGGATTCCATCCGCGCCCAGGATTATGCCGCACTTTCCGATGTGATCTCCCATCACATCTACGACGGCTTCAATGCCAGCACCGACATTGTATACAAGCACCCGGATTACTTCAAATCCATCTCTTGATAGTAGAATCATTTCATAGGGCACATTTTCCTATGGCATAAAAAGAGATTGTAACCGCATCGATACCCGAGACGGCTACAATCTCTTTTTTAATCCTTTGCCTGCTGTATGGCCGCACTAAGCCTGTCACGCTCCCCTAAAAGCTGTTCCATCTGTTCCTCCAAGGGATCCATGTGACCTGCCCGCAGATTGCGCACCATTTCTGCACTGATGTCATAGAGACTGCTAAGTCCCAAGGTACCTGCCAGCCCTTTTAACGCATGTACCTGCTCTAATACTTCCGTATAATTCTGCGCCTCTAATGCCTTTTTTGCATCCTTTGCATGAGTATCCTCCACAAACTGCCCCAGATACTTCTCATATAGTTCCCGTTTTCCTACGAACCTTCGCAACCCGGCATCGTAATCAATTCCTGCCTCCCTTAGCGCCTGCTCCTTCATTTGTTTCTCTCTCCTGCATTTTCGGCACACCGACTGTTCGCTGCCCGTATTTTGCTATTATGTTACCATCTTTTTCTGTCATTATCAACATTTTCTTTTTTATTGTCAATCATTTCTTCATCTGCGGTTGAAAAATCAGACTGGCAATGTATCCAAATACCAGAGCCGCCGAGATTCCCACCGCGCTCGCACGGAAACCGCCCATGAAAATCCCTAAGAAACCGTTTTCATCCACTGCCTCCTTGACGCCCTTCCACAGGACA
>CAVCFM010000311.1:4107-5166 GCA_963601305.1 bacterium
CCGCAAATTCCACAAACGGCTGATAAATCTGCAATGCCCCCAGCAGAACGCCGAGGCACACCAACATTACCATGATCCTTCCCGGCAGCATTTTCGTCTTTTCCATCAAAATCTGTACCAGCGCGCAGATGGCGCCGCCGACACAAAACGCAATCAAATAGTCCATGTTTCTCCTCCTCTTATGCCATATCTACAATTTTTGCAGGCATCCCAACTCCATCAGGCATGTTCGATCACCACCGCATGGGCAATTCCCGGCACGGTTTTTCCCTCATTAAATGACACAGTGGACAACAGCGCCCCGGTGGGTACAAAAAGAATCCGCTTCCACTTCCCGGACTCAATTTTTTTCAGATAAAAAGCAGAGAGCGTCACCGCGGAACAGCCACAGCCGGAGCCGCCCGCCCCGGTTCCCTGCTTTGCGGCATCGTAAATCTGCACGCCGCAGTCCTCATGGATCGCGCTGATGTCGCACCCCTTCTGCCGGCACAGATCATGCAGGATCTCCTGTCCTACCGTTCCCAGATCCCCGGTGATGACCCGGTCATATTCCTCGATCTGCCGTCCAAAATCAGAAAAATGCTGGCAGATGACATCAGCTGCCGCCGGAGCCATCGCAGCCCCCATGTTCATGGAATCCTTGATGCCGTAATCCACGATCTTTCCGGTTGTGATGCCGGTGATCCGCGCCTTGCTCCGCGTCTTTCCGAGCACATACGCGCCGCTGCCCGTCACGGTCCAGGTCGCTGACTTCGGTCTCTGATTGGCATACTCCAATGGAAAACGGAACTGCTTTTCCGCGCTTGCAAAATGGCTCGACGTCATCGACACGACATAGTCCGCATAGCCTGCTGCCACACACATCGCCCCAAGGGACAGCGCTTCCCCACAGGTGCTGCACGCTCCGTATAAGCCAAACAGCGGCACGCCGCAGTCCATCAGTCCAAAGGAAGTCGCAATGTTCTGCCCCAGCAGATCGCCGGAAAACAGATAGCGGATATCCTCCGGCTTTAATCCCGCCTTTCCAACAGCCATGGAAAATGCTCCCTTTAGCAGCGT
>CAVCFM010000312.1:0-2448 GCA_963601305.1 bacterium
CACCGTTGGCGCGCTCTGCCTCCTCAAGTGCCCGCTCTAACAGCTCTTGCTTTTTGCGCTCCTCCGTCACGATGTCCTCGATATCCGTGCAGCTTTTAATGACAGTTCCCATCTCGCGGTTCATATAGGCATAGCGCATCATCTTTCTGCGCACCGAGCCGTCCATCTCGCGGATGTCAATCTCGTAGCTGTAAGTTGACTCCTTCTCAAGATGCGCAAGAATGGTCGGGATCTGTAATGCCGCAATGTCCTGCTCGATGCAGTCGCTCACAGCCACCTTCTCAAGGTACTCACGGATGTCCGCATTATAATCGTCGCCGCTTAACTTCGTCTGGATCGTATCGCTCTCCTGCGCCATCACTTCATAATGTCCGTTGCGCGTGGAAATGTATTTGAGGTAATCGTAATCAAACTCGATCATGCGCTCTAACATATAGTCCAGATTTTTCTCGTGCGTGACGTCCCAGTTGCTGTAAAAAGCAATCAGATCGCCGGTCTCCTGCCTCGGTACGATCCGCACATCCACCCGCACCCAGAACACATCGTCCTTATCGTCCACCGCCCAGAAAATCTTCGAACAGGTCTCCCGTCCCTGCTCGTATGCCTTAATCAATGCTTTTGGCATCAGCTCCCGGTTATCTCTATTCGACATATGGATCTCTTTGAAAATCTTTTTTAAACGATTGCGAAGGCTTACCTCGTGACGCAGCTGCTCCGTAAAATCCCCTCGCGCATACGCGTTGGCAGACTCGACTTCCTCCGTGCTCAAATTCACCTGACTGATTCCGATCGCCTGTTCCGTAGTCCACTTTCCACCCTGATATTCCACCATAGCTCCCCCCTTATAGTCTCTACAAGACCTTCGCTACCTGCTCATATCGCTTTGCAAACTGGCCAAAAAACTCCCCTTGTTCATACGGTGTCACAAAAAACAGATTCAGCAAAAACATATTTACAGTCTTCGCACGTTCCCCATCCGTCTCGGTCTGTAAACATTCCTGTAACTTTTTGCGCAGCCCGTGCCATTGCAGCAGATACTGCTCCATCTGTCTGCTTCCCGCTCCGTCTAACCACTTCTCGACCTTGACCTTGCTCCGCTCCGCCTTTTTACATCCGTCCGCCTGTAAAAAATAAGTGATCTGCCGCTCTTCGTAGATCCGTCCCAACGGAAAGACACGGCAGAGTCCCGGCCGGTTGGCATGAATACTGCATCGTCCCTCCTCATTTAAAAAATGGCAGCACCCGCGTTCCTCTGTCATTTTTAAATTAGGAAGTATGAGCCCCTCGACCACATGCAGTTCCAGCGCATCCCCAAGCAGCTCCTCAAATGTGGCTCCTGTTCCCATCTGCAGGTTCCAGATATCATACGGATCAAGAATGATGGATGTCCCCATATCCTCACAACAGGCATGGCACCCCTCACAGTCATGACAGGCTGCCCGCACCATATCCTTTGTGCCATATATTTTTCCATCCGATATCTCCTGCAAATCCTGTAACATCCTGCCTCCTTGGTTCTTACTATAACTATCTTACTATTTTCTATAACTATATCCCTATTTTATCTGATTTTTCGCCATTATTCAAACTTTATGTTATAGGTTTATCCTATAGCAGGCAATCGGCTTCTCGTATTAACACTTTTTCATTCCGGCGGATATAATAATCCATGTACCAAAAAAAGACGTCTATTTTTTGAAAGGAACTATACACTATGTCGGCAATCGAAGTACACCATTTATATAAGACCTTTGAGCAAAAGGGCAGCCGCGTGGAAGCACTCCGGGACATCTCCTTAGAGATTGAGTCTGGCGACATCTACGGCATCATCGGTATGTCCGGTGCAGGAAAAAGTACCCTGGTGCGCTGTTTAAATTATCTGGAACGCCCTACCGAGGGCTCGGTGCTCATCAACGGTCAGGATTTAGCAGACCTTACGGAGCGCGAACTTCGCGCACAGCGCAGTGACATCGCAATGATCTTCCAGCATTTTAATCTGCTGATGCAAAAAAATGTATTAGATAACGTTTGTTTTCCAATGCTGATACAGGGAGCGAAAAAGTCCGAGGCAAGAGCCCGCGCATTAGAACTGCTTGAGACAGTCGGGTTAGCGGAAAAGGCAAAATCCTATCCATCACAGCTTTCCGGTGGACAAAAGCAGCGTGTCGCTATCGCGAGAGCGCTTGCAAGTAATCCCAAGATCCTGTTGTGTGACGAGGCAACCAGCGCCTTAGACCCACAGACCACCGCCTCCATTCTGGAATTGTTAAAAGACATCAACCAGAGGTTTGGCATCACGATGGTCGTCATCACACATCAGATGTCCGTGATCCGTGAGATCTGCAGCCATGTGGCGATCATCGAGAACGGTCAGCTTGTGGAGCAGGGTGAGGTGGAGGATATCTTCAACCATCCGAAGTCCAAAGTAGCCCGTGATCTGATCTTAAA
>CAVCFM010000313.1:0-606 GCA_963601305.1 bacterium
TATGCGCAGTATGTGGGCAATTACTACGGAACCCCGAGAGACTATGTAGAAGAGCAGCTTAACGCGGGCAAAGATGTCATTTTAGAGATTGAGATCCAGGGAGCCCTTAAGGTAAAGGAACGTTTTCCAGATACGCTGTTGCTCTTTGTGACACCGCCGAGTGCCGAGGTTCTTAAAGAGCGTCTGGTTGGCAGAGGCACAGAGACGATGGATGTGATCGCATCCCGTCTGGCAAGAGCGACAGAGGAAGCACAGGGAATTGAGCAGTACGATTACCTGGTTGTCAATGATACATTGCCGGAGTGTGTGGAGGAAGTACATCAGATTATTTCCAATGAGCACTACCGCATCACGCGCAACGATATGTTTATCGAAGAGATGCGCCGTGAACTGACTGCATTTTCAAATGGAATCTAATATTTCAATATAAAGGAGAATGATACTATGATACATCCATCTTATGTAGAATTAATGAAAGTTGTAAACAATGGCGTAGAGATCGGTGAGGAGCCGGTTGTAAACAGCCGTTACTCCATCGTGATCGCAACTGCAAAGAGAGCTCGCCAGATCATCGCCGGAGATGAGCCTTTAGCTGACAAGATTACC
>CAVCFM010000313.1:616-3896 GCA_963601305.1 bacterium
AGAGCTTTACGAGTCAAAGGTAAAGATTGTTCCGGAAGATGCCGAGAAGGACGAAAACTAGGTAACAGCAGAATTTTAGAAGTATAAGAAAGGATGAGAAACACGGACTCATCCTTTTTAGCGTTAGAAAGAGAGAATTTGATGAAATTATTATTTATATCCCTTGGATGCGACAAGAACCTGGTAGACACGGAATTTATGCTGGGAATGCTCCGCGACGACGGCATTGAGATGACTGACGACGAGTATGAAGCAGATATTATCATTGTCAACAGCTGCTGCTTTATCAACGATGCGAAGGAAGAGAGCATCAACACCATTCTTGAGATGGCGGAACACAAGCGTGACGCGAAGTTAAAGTCTTTAATCGTGACCGGATGTCTGGCGCAGCGCTATCAGGATGAGATCAAGCAGGAAATCCCGGAGGTGGACGCAATCCTTGGAACGAACTCCTATGAGGATATCGTAAATGCGGTTCACAAGTCCTTAGAGGGTACTTTTTACGAGAACTTTAAGACCTTAGAGGGACTGCCGAGCATACGGACGAAGCGTACCGTGACCACGGGAGGACATTTTGCATATCTTAAGATTGCAGAGGGATGCAATAAGCGATGCACCTACTGTATCATTCCATACATCCGCGGCAATTACCGCAGTGTGCCGATGGAGGATCTGATCGCACAGGCGAAGGATCTGGTGGCTGCCGGTGCCAAGGAACTGATCCTTGTGGCGCAGGAGACGACGTTGTACGGAATTGATCTGTACGGGGAAAAATCTCTGCACAAGTTGTTAGACGAGCTGAACAAGATCCCGGGACTTTTCTGGATCCGTATTATGTACTGCTATCCGGAAGAGATTTATGAGGAGTTGATTGACGCCATCGTGCGCAACGACAAGGTCTGTCACTATCTGGACATCCCGATCCAGCACGCCAACGATGCGGTCTTAAAGCGTATGGGCAGACGCACGAACAATGCAGATTTAGTTCGTATTGTCACACATTTAAGAGAGCGGATCCCGGATATCACACTTCGGACCACCATCATCTGTGGCTTCCCGGGAGAGACCCAGGAAATGCACGAGGAGCTGATGCAGTTTATCAACGATATGGAGTTTGACCGTCTGGGTGCATTTACCTACTCGCCAGAGGAGGGAACACCGGCTGCAGAGTTTGCCGATCAGGTCGATGAGGAGCAGAAAGCCGAGTGGCAGGCGGATGTCATGGAGCTTCAGGAAGAGATCATCTTCGATAAAAATGAAGAGATGAAGGGCAGAGAACTCTATGTATTCATCGAGGGAAAAGTCAGCGATGAGAATGCATATATCGGACGTACCTACCGGGATGCACCGGATGTGGACGGGTACATTTTTATCAATACCGATGAGGAGCTGATGACCGGAGATATTGCAAAAGTGCGTGTGACCGGAGCTTATGAATATGATCTGATAGGAGAATTATTATGAATTTACCAAACAAATTAACGACAATGCGTGTGATTTTGATCCCGTTTTTTGTGTTTTTCATGCTGGCGCCTTATTTTGAAGGGTACGGCAATTATATCGCAGTGGCAATCTTTATCGTTGCCAGCCTGACTGATATGCTGGATGGCAAGATTGCGAGAAAGTATAATCTTGTGACTAACTTTGGTAAGTTTATGGACCCGCTGGCAGACAAATTATTAGTATGCTCTGCGATGATCTGTCTGATCGAGACGGGACAGCTGGCAGCATGGATCGTGATCGTCATCATTGCGAGAGAGTTTATCATCAGTGGATTCCGCCTTGTGGCTTCCGACAACGGAGTTGTCATTGCGGCAAGCTACTGGGGCAAGTTCAAGACAACATTCCAGATGCTCATGGTTATCGTTCTGATCTTGAACATCGATCATCCGGCATTCCGCGTGCTTGGCACCGTGCTTACCTATGTGGCACTGATCCTCACGATCGTATCTCTGGTGGATTACATCGCGAAGAATAAGGATGTATTAAAAGACCAAAAATAACAGACAGGCAGGAGGTGGCTTACATGGACAGACCAAAAGACCTGGAAGTTTTGATTTATGAATTATTACAGCAACACAATCTCACGATCACAACGGCGGAGTCGGCGACCGGAGGCATGATCGCGTCCACGCTTGTGAATGTGCCCGGAATCTCATCATATTTTACAGAAGGGTATGTGACATACTCGGATGCTGCCAAGGTAAAGATGATCGGCGTATCCCCGGAGACTATCCGCACTTACGGCGTGGTAAGCGCCGAGACGGCGCTCGATATGGCGGACTCGGCGAGGCGGACGGCAGAAACAGACCTGGCTGTCTCAGTGACCGGAGTGGCAGGACCGGACGGCGGAACGAAGGAGTGTCCGGTGGGACTGGTGTATATCGGCTGCAATTTCCGCGGACATGGCACGGTGGAGCGCCATCTTTTTGCGGGCGACCGCAGTGCAGTGCGCAAGTCTGCCTGCGAGGCAGCGCTGACATTAGTGAAACGAGTCATTGAGGAGGAATTTTCATGCGAATCATAGCAGGAACCGCCAGACGGTTACCGTTAAAAACTGTTCCGGGGATGGAGACACGCCCGACAACAGACCGGATAAAAGAAACGTTATTTAATATTTTACAGGATGATGTGCCGGGATGCTATTTTTTAGATCTGTTTGCCGGAAGCGGACAGATTGGATTAGAGGCAGTGAGCCGTGGCGCGCGTTATGCCGTGTTTGTCGATAACGGCAAAAAGGCAGTCGCCTGCATCGAGGACAACATCAAGTTCACGAAGTTTGAGAAGGAGACGAAGGTGTATCCTTCAGATGTGCTCAGTGCGCTTCGCGCCATGGAGGGCAAATATCAGTTTGACATTATTTTCATGGACCCTCCTTACAACAAAGAGATTGAGCGGGACGTGCTGACGTATCTGGAGAATTCCAGCCTGCTTAAGGAAGACACTCTGATCATTGTGGAGGCGGCGTTAGACACCGATTTTAGCTATCTTGACGACGGGGCGTTTGAACTGGTACGCCTTAAGACATACAAGACGAATGAACATGCATTTATCCGCAAGAGATAAAGTCATTTCGCCTGTTAGGAGGTAATGAATATGAAAAAGGCAATTTACCCGGGAAGCTTTGACCCACTGACATTAGGGCATGTCGATATGATCGAACGCTCTGCCAGGATCGTGGATGAACTGGTAGTCGGAGTGCTCAATAACAGCGCAAAAAATTCGTTGTTTTCTCTTGAGGAACGTGTTAGTATGATAAAAGAGATGACAAGCTCTATGC
>CAVCFM010000314.1:0-11901 GCA_963601305.1 bacterium
GCGGTGAGGTGTGCGTTTCCATCGCGCATACACTCTGCGATTATGATACGGCAAAAGAGGCATTTACCAAGGGTGCCAATCACATGACGCACCTTTACAATGCGATGCCGGGAATCAACCACAGAGAGCCGGGACCGGTTATTGCAGCACTTGAGGCGGGCGCAGATGTGGAGCTGATCGCAGACGGCATGCATGTGCATCCGGCGATGGTAAGGACGACATTCCAGATGTTTGGATCAGACAAGGTCATCCTGATCTCCGACAGTATGGAGGCGACCGGTCTTCTGGACGGGGACTATCAGCTTGGCGGACAGGCAGTGACGGTGACCGGGAAAAAGGCGGTTCTTACCAGCCAGCCGGGCGTGCTTGCAGGAAGTGTCACAAATCTGTTTGACTGTATGAAAAATTGTGTGCTCACAATGGGAATTCCGTTTGAACAGGCAGTGCGAGCTGCAACAGAAAACCCGGCAAAAGCGATCGGTGTGGAACAAGATTACGGACGGATCGCGCCGGGAAATTACGGCAATGTGCTTCTGGTAGATCAAGAATTAAATATTCATCATATCATTCAAAAAGGAACGGTAGTATCATAAGAAAGAAACCGCCCGGCGTGATTGATATGTGTCCAGGATTCTGGTTACATATCAATCACGCCGGGCGGATTTTTTAGGTCTGATCTTTCCATTAGATGGAAGAAGTATAGGTGCTGAGCAGGCTGCTGCTTAAGGTGCCGCTGCTCGTATAGGAGGAGCTGGCGTAAGATAAAGCAGTGGAGATAATGCCATTGATGGAAGTTAAAGTGCTGCTCACACTGGTTGTATAGGTAGAGCCACTTCCCAGGGCGCTCTTGATGTCGTCTGCGGAAGCGGCAGATAAGGTATCCTGGTCAATCGTGATCTTGCCGTCGGAACCGAGGGAGAGACCGATTTTGTTCAGTGCCTCTGCGTTTTCCGTGAATGCATCCTGCAGCTTGGAATAATATTCGTTGTAAAGGACACCGCCGGTGCTTGTAAGGTTTGAGATAGCACTGTTGTATGCGGTGACGAAATTGTTGACAGATGTCAGCAGAGAAGAGTTGTCATATTCTTCTCCGTCAGCGGCAGTGTAGAGGCTATCACTCGATAAATCCGAGATGGCATCCAACAGCGCTTCGTTGGAAGATTCCATTTTAGAGTATTTGGAACTGTCCGAGGAGGAACTGGTAGAGTAACCGTATTTGGAAAGGGTTGACTCAAATTCTGCACGCTTATTGGAAATCAAGGTGCTCATGATGGAGTTGTCATCGTCATCATTGTTCAGGTAGTTCAGCAGGGAGGTGCTGCTCGTAGACTGCAACAATGAAGAAATATTTATACTGCTCATAAAAATCTCCTTTTCGATAGATTTTGACAGGAACCGTAATATTTCATGCGAACCTGACTTTTTATACATACTTTATCGGAGTAATCGTTGCAAAATTAATAGAATTGGGTACTTTTTTTACTTCTTTACAAAGAAAAATGTTAATGATAGAATAAATTCTAGGTGTTTAGCTAAATTTTCAGGGAGGAAGCGATATGGCAAATATATTTGAATACTTGTTGATGCAGCTTTCCCCGAAGAAAAGCCGGACAGTACAGGTACATAGGGGAATGCAGAAAGCAGAGACAGAGAAGATAGCGCAGCAGGGCAAAGACATCCCCGTGCAGGTACAGGAAGAGGAAAGGATACAGGCTACAGTGGAAAAGGAAGATTTCTTATTAAGTCAGATCGATGAATTCCGGGAGAAAGCAAAGCAGTTACAGGATCTCTTGGCAGCGAAGGAGAGCAAAGTGGTTGAACTGCAGTCACTTGTCAACGAGAGAGAGGACAAGGCTCAGGAATTAGAACAGATTCTGACAGAGCGCCAGGAGGAAGCGGACAAGATTGTGACCGCCTTCGGACGCCGTGTGGATGAACTCGCAGACCGGGTTACCACGAAGATGACAGAGATTGAGCAGAGCATTTCGACACAGGTCGCAGAGGTAAAGCGTGCCAGCGAGGAACAGCTCTCCTCGAACCGCAAGTTAAATGAAGACCAGATCGCTGCCAACAAAAAGCTCTCCGAGGAACAGCTGGCAACGAATAAGCAGTTCTTAGAGGAGCAGGCAATCGCCAACAAGCGGTTGAGCGAAGGGCAGATCGCAGAGGTAAAGGCGCTGCTTGAGAACGCAACGGCACAGTTGGAGTCCATCAAGACCGATCTGTCGGAGAAGGTGCACTCGGAGAATGTAAAGTGTTATCGCAACATACAGGATCTGTTCAACGAGTTTGACTCCAAGATTGAGAAGATGGATGCGATGGAGCGGAGCGTCGACTCTGTGAAGGGATACGTGAAGTGCTTATCCTGGTTTTCCATTTTAAATTTTGTAGTGCTGATCGGTTTTATGTTAGTTTCACTTGGAGTATTTAATTTTTAATAAGAAAGAGAATCAGAATGAGTACAGAGCCAAAGAAAGTATGGGTAGTAGGGCATAAGAATCCGGATACGGATTCTATCTGTGCGGCAATTTCATACGCATATTTAAAGAACCAGATTGGAGACAGAATATACGAGGCAAAGCGTGCAGGCACGATTAACGAGGAGACACGCTATGTGCTTGACTATTTCGGAGCGGCGGAGCCGGAGCTGGTGACCTATGTGGGCGCCCAGATCAAGGATATCTCCATCCGCAAGACCGCCGGAGTGAGCAGTCAGATTTCCCTCAAACGTGCATGGGAGCTGATGAAGAAGTTAGAGGTCGTTACGCTGCCGGTCACCAACCGGTTCGGTAAGATAGAAGGAATTATTGTTACAAAAGATATCGCAACATCCTATATGGATGTGCTTGACAACCGGGCACTCTCTCAGGCGAGAACCCAGTATAAGACGATCGCGGAGACTTTAGAGGGAGAAGTGTACGCAGGCAACGAGCATGCATACTTCGTCCGCGGTAAAGTTGTGGTGGCAACATCGGACACTGAGTATATGGCGGATTATATCGAGGATGATGACTTAGTCATCTTAGGCGATAGAGAGGAAGCG
This sequence comes from bacterium, assembly GCA_963601305.1. Lineage (GTDB taxonomy): Bacteria > Bacillota > Clostridia > Lachnospirales > Lachnospiraceae > Roseburia. The sequence goes on from CAVCFM010000314.1 coordinate 3,044, forward strand.
CAGATGCAGGCCATCCGCTCCAACGCAAGCTGTATCATAATTGGCGGCGGCTTGGAGGTCAGCGAGGATGTGAAGACAATGGCTGAGAAGCGGGATTGTGTCATCATAACGACCCCGTTTGACACGTTTTCCGTGGCGCGTCTGATCAACCAGAGCATGCCGATCAAGCAGTACATGACCCGCAGGGATTTGGTTACATTTGAGATTGACGATTACGTTGATGACGTCAAGGAAGTGATGTCAAAGGTACGTCACAGAGATTTTCCGGTGCTCAACGAGAGCGGCAATTACGTCGGCATGGTGTCGCGCCGTAACCTTATGAGCATGCAGAAAAAGCAGATCATTCTTGTGGACCACAATGAGAAGTCCCAGGCGGTAGAGGGGATTATGGAGGCGGAGATCTTAGAGATCATCGACCACCACAGACTCGGAAGCTTAGAGACGGTATCTCCGGTATACTTCCGCAATCAGCCGCTCGGCTGTACGTCCACGATGATATACCAGATGTATCAGGAGAACGGCGTCGAGATCCCGAAGCAGATTGCAGGATTGTTGCTCTCGGCGATCATTTCGGACACGTTAATGTTCCGTTCCCCGACCTGTACCCCGCTGGATAAATCCGTTGCTGAGAGTCTGGCGGCGCTTGCAGAGGTGGACATTGAGGAGCATGCCAAGAATATGTTCCGTGCCGGAAGTGATTTTAAGAACAAGACGACGGAAGAGATTTTTTATCAGGACTTTAAGATTTTCCATACAGAGGATTGTGAGTTCGGTGTGGCGCAGATCAGTGCCATGAGCAGTGAGGAGTTAGATAAGTTAGGAGAGCAGTTAAAGCCATTCTTAATTCAGGTATTGGCTGAGAAGAAGCTGGATATGGTGTATGTGATGCTGACCGATATCCTGGCAGAGTCCTCGAAAGTCATTTATGACGGCAGTGATGCGGGACGTATTTTAGCCCGCGCATTCCGCAAACAGGAAGATGCAGACGGCATTCTGCTTGACGGCATCGTCTCAAGAAAAAAACAGATGATACCGACACTTATGAATGCGATCGCGCAGGATTAGATGCTTTGGCGATATTCCCTAGGGGATTCGCCAAAGCTTTTTTTGTATGCTCGTGAAAAAGTCGAATAATTTTTAAAACCGCAGGAGTAGCACACCTCGGTGATGGGTGTGCCGGCGGCAATCAGATCCTGGGCGAGCAGCAGGCGCTTCGTGGAGATATAGCTGCCGATGGTGTAGCCGGTCTGTTCCTTGAACGTGTGCATCAGATAGTAGCGGCTTAAGAAAAAGCGGTTCGACAGATCATCGATGGAAATATCCTCGGTTAAGTGCGCGGACAGATAGTTCAAAATAGCCGTAATTTTTTCGTCGGAGCTGTTGGCGATAAATGTGATATTGTTGTGCAGCGCCGCACGGTTTAGCTGGATCATAAACTCCAAAAACAACAGTTCCTGGTGAAGGCTGCCTGCAAAGTCAGTGTCGCGGATGGAGGCATCTAAGGCGTCGATGGCGGATTTTACCTTCCCGGCAGACGAAAAGCGTAAGACGTGGGACTGTTCCATGGACGCCTGCTTTAAGCACAGGCTAAGGTCGTAGTCCTCGTTGTGGTATGCCGCGAGAAAGTCCGGGGACACATAGATGATGATACGCTCGTAAGTGTCGTTGGATTTGATGATCGGACGGTGCACTTCCACGGCATGGACGAGCACGATATCCTCCGGCTGCAGCTCGTAAGTGCGTCCCTCGATACAGTAGGTGACGTCGCCGCGCAGCAGGATCAGTATTTTGTGAAAATCATGATAGTGATAGGAAAATTCGCGCCGTTCCCGGTCTTTTAAATGAAACATCTTAAAACTGGAAGTCAGATAACCCACCTTTTTGTATTCTGGCATATGAAACGTCCTCCTACGGAAATACTATAAAAAGATAGTAAAACAAAAAAGCACAATTTGCAATATAGAAAGCACTAAGTGCGTATATATTTTAAATAGTGTCCATTATAATGGGAGATAGTGATAGTTAAGAATTACCATTGTTTATGGAGGATACTTAGATGAAGAATTTTAGCAATTATAATGATTTCGATACAAAAGACAACCTGCATTTTGATTCCAAAGTCGTACACGGTGCACTTGGATGTGAGCCGATCACCGGCGCTGTCAGCATGCCGATCTTCCAGTCTGCCACATTCCGTCATCCGGAGCTTGGACAGTCTACAGGATTTGCCTATTCCAGATTACAGAACCCGACCAGACAGGAGTTAGAGCGCACGATGGCAATCTTAGAGGGCGGTATCGAGGGCTTTGCATTTACCAGTGGACAGGCTGCAAATATGGCAGTATTTTCCCTGTTGAATCCGGGCGAGCATGTCATTTTATCTGATGATATTTACGGCGGAACGTTCCGTATCGTAGGGGATGTGTTCGGCAGATACGGCATTGAGCACACCTATGTGGATATGTCCAATGAGGATGAGGTAAAAGCTGCAATCCGTCCGAATACCAAGATGTTCTTTATCGAGACACCGACCAACCCGATGATGAAAGTGGCAGATATTCATGCGATCTCCGAGATCGCAAAGGGTATCGGTGCACTCACGGTTGTGGACAACACATTTTTGACTCCTTATTTCCAGAAACCGTTGCAGCTTGGCGCTGACATTGTAACCCACAGCTCCACGAAGTATTTAGGTGGACACAACGATACGATTTCCGGCATCGTGGTTGTAAAGGATGACAAAGAAGTGGCAGAGAAGATCCGTGTGCATGTCAAATCCCACGGCAGCCAGCTTGCACCGCAGGACAGCTGGCTTGTGCTCCGGGGCATCAAGACACTGGCAGTCCGCATGGATAAGCACAATGAGAATGCCATGAAGGTGGCAAACTGGCTCAGAACCCAGCCGAAAGTAAAAGAGGTATTCTATGTCGGCTTCCCGGATCACAAGGATTATGAGGTGACCAAGCGTCAGACAACCGGATTCGGCGGTATGATCTCCTTTACCGTGGACAGCTTTGAGACCGTGAAGAAGATTTTGAAAAACGTGGATATGATCATGTTTGCAGAGAGCCTGGGCGGAACAGAGACCCTGATCACTTATCCGACGACACAGACACACGAGGATACACCGAAGGATATCAAGGAGAAACTCGGCATTACCGACTGTTTCCTGCGCATGTCCGTAGGTATTGAGAACGCAGAAGATATTATTGCAGATTTAGACCGGGCGATGAACGCATAAGTTTTGCGTGACATTGCGGGGAAATGGAGAATAAAGATGAAATTTACAAAAATGCAGGCCTATGGAAATGATTATGTATATATTGATGCCATTCACCAGGAGTTGAAAAATCTTCCGGAACTGGCACGCTTTGTCAGCGACCGTCATTTTGCAATCGGTTCCGACGGAATGGTGCTCATCTGCCCTTCTGATAAGGGAGATTTTCGGATGCGGATGTTTAATCCGGATGGCTCTGAGGGTGAGATGTGCGGCAATGCGCTGCGCAGTGTCGGCAAATACGTCTACGACCACAGGCTGACCGACAAGAAAAATGTGGTGATCGAGACCCTCGGCGGAATGCAGCATCTGACACTGACCGTGGAGGATGGCTTTGTCTCCAATATCCGTGCGGATATCGGAGAGCCGCGGCTTTCCTCGAAGGTCATCCCGGTACTCTGTGATACGGAGCAGTTTGTGGAACAGCCGGTGCAGGTCGGCGACAGAACGTTTGGCATCACGGCAGTGTCCTGGGGCAACCCGCATGTAGCCATGTTCGTGGATTCCGTCGCAGATCTGGATGTGGAGGGCTACGGCAGACAGATCGAGTGCATGACCTCATTGTTCCCGAACAAGACCAATGTGACATTCGCAGAGTTTGTGCGGCGCGATTACATTAAGATGCGGGAGTGGGAGCGCAACTGCGGAGAGACCATCGGATGTGGTACCGGATGCGCCACCGCAGTGGTAGCCGGTGTGCTTACCGGAAGACTTGACCGCAAGGTAACGGTGGAACAGATTGGTGGACCGCTTCTTATCGAGTGGGACGAGGAGACAAACCACCTGTTTATGACAGGACCTTCCCACACCGTTTTTGAGGCAGAGATTGACGCATCACACATTATTGGAGCATAGAGAGAAAATGAAGTTAAGTAAGATATGTAACGAATTAGAATACGAATGTCTGCAGGGTGGCATGGACACCGAGGTGCGGGATATTATTTACGATTCCCGCAAGATCGCACCGCAGACCATGTTTGTCTGCATGGTGGGAGCTGTGACGGACGGACACAAGTACATTCCGGATGCCATCGAAAAGGGGGCATCAGTCATTGTGGTAGAGCGGGAAGAGGAGGCAGCACAGATCCCGGAGCACATCACCGTGTTAAAAGTTGCTTCTGCGAGATATGCGCTGGCGTTGATGTCCGCAGCATTGTTTGACTACCCGGATCGTAAGCTGATCACCATCGGACTTACCGGAACAAAGGGCAAGACCACCACCACCTACATGATAAAAAATGTCCTTGAGATGGCGGGCAAAAAGGTAGGACTGATCGGAACCATCGGTGCGCTGATTGGGGATGAGCAGATCCCATCGAAAAATACGACACCGGAATCCTATGAACTGCACCGCATGTTTGCAGCGATGGTGGAGGCTGGCTGTGAGTATGTCGTGATGGAGGTATCTTCCCAGGGATTGAAGTTAGACCGCACCGCAGGAATCTGTTTTGATTACGGTGTGTTTACGAACCTTTCACCGGACCATATCGGACCGGCGGAGCACGCTTCGTTTGAGGAGTATCTGCAATGTAAGAGCCTGCTGTTCCGCCAGTGTAAGGTGGGCGTTGTCAATGCGGACGATGTGCATTGGAAAGCGGTTGTCGCCGGACACACCTGTGAGCTTAAGACATTTTCCGTGGAGGATCAGGCGGCGGATGCAGATACGACAGCGGTGCCAGCAGAGAAGGGCAACGTGGCAGAAAAGACAGATCTGACTGCATACGACATTGGTTTTATTAACGAGGACGGAAAGCTCGGCATGCATTTTGCGGTAAAAGGCTGCATGGAATGTGAGGCGAGAGTTCATATCCCGGGACGTTTCTCAGTCTATAATTCACTGGTGACGATGTTGGTCTGTCACCTTGCAGGAATTTCCGAGGAGGCGATCTTACAGGGACTTTCCAAGGTACAGGTCAAGGGGCGTGTGGAGATGCTGCCAGTATCGAAGGATTACTCGGTGATCATCGACTATGCGCACAATGAGGTGAGCACCAGAAGCGTGCTGACCACTCTTTTAGAGTATCATCCGAAGCGTCTGATCTGTGTGTACGGAGGCGGTGGAAACCGTTCCAAGCTGCGCCGCTACGATATGGGCGAGGTTACCGGTGAGATGGCGGATCTGTGTGTGCTGACCTGTGACAACCCGAGAGACGAGGAAATCCGCGATATCAATAACGATATCAAGGTGGGACTGGCGCGCAGCAATGGCAAGTACATCGAGATTGACGACCGCAAGGAAGCCATCGCTTACTGCATCAAAAATGCACAGCCCGGCGACATGATCGTGCTTCTGGGAAAGGGGCATGAGAACTACCAGGAGATCAAAGGCGTAAAATACCACTTTGATGAGAGAGAGGCAGTTGCTGAAATCTTGGACGAGATGAAAGCGAAAAGCTGATAAATCCTATCATTAGCAAGCCTTGTTTTTCTGTTAAAAATCTAGTATGATATGCACAGTTAGTTATACCTAACTATCGTAAATCATTTTAAGACTCCCAGGAAGTTGCTACCTTTCTGGGAGATTTTTCAGAAAGGCAAGGGCAAGGCTATGAATTATTTGGAAATCGAAAAAGTAATCGGAAGAGAAATCTTAGACTCCAGAGGCAATCCGACGGTGGAGGCAGAGGTTTATCTTGTGGATGGAACCATGGGAAGAGGTACAGCGCCAAGCGGTGCGTCTACCGGTGAGTTCGAGGCGTTAGAGCTCAGAGATGGGGATAAGAGCAGATACTTAGGCAAGGGCGTGACAAAGGCGGTGGAGAACATCAACACCATCATCAACGACACGCTGGTGGGAATGGATGCATCCGATATCTATGCGATCGATGCAGCAATGATAAAGGCGGACGGCACGAAGGATAAGTCCAAACTGGGTGCCAATGCAATTCTGGCAGTATCCATCGCATGTTGCCGTGCAGCAGCCATCTCTTTGGATATCCCGCTTTATCGTTTCCTCGGCGGTACATCCGGTAACCGTCTTCCGGTTCCTATGATGAATATTGTAAACGGCGGCTGCCATGCGGCAAGCTCCGGCTTAGATGTGCAGGAATTTATGATCATGCCGGTGGGAGCGCCGTCCTTTAAAGAATGCCTGCGGTGGTGTGCGGAGGTGTTCCATGCGCTGGCAGCTATTTTAAAGGAGAGAGGTCTCGCAACTTCCGTCGGGGACGAGGGTGGATTTGCACCGGCGTTAAAGTCTGATGAGGAGGCGATCGAGACAATCCTTGAGGCAGTCAAAAAAGCGGGCTATGAGCCGGGCAGAGATTTCCGCATTGCGATGGATGCAGCATCTTCCGAGTGGAAGACCGGAAAAGTCGGCGAGTACAAGCTGCCGAAAGCAGGCACTGTGTATACATCCGAGGAGCTGATCGCACACTGGAAACAGTTAGTCGAGAAATACCCGATCATTTCCATCGAGGATGCGCTTGATGAGGAGGACTGGGAAGGCTGGAAGAAGCTGACAGCCGAGCTTGGGGACAAAGTGCAGTTAGTCGGAGACGACTTGTTTGTCACGAACACCGAGCGCCTGTCAAAGGGAATTGCCCTTGGCTGCGGCAACTCGATCCTGATCAAATTAAACCAGATCGGTTCCGTGTCTGAGACGTTAGAGGCTATTAAGATGGCACATCACGCAGGTTACACAGCAATCGCTTCCCACCGTTCCGGTGAGACAGAGGATACCACGATCGCAGACCTCGCGGTGGCATTAAATACCTGCCAGATCAAGACCGGCGCACCGAGCCGCAGCGAGCGTGTTGCAAAATACAACCAGCTGCTTAGGATTGAGGAAGAACTGGGACAGTCGGCAGTATACCCGGGAATGGAAGCATTCCATGTACAGTAAATAACAGATAAAAAGGTTTCGCGGAAAATTTCCGCGGAACCTTTTTTGCTCTATAGGAAACCCCGTGCTACGTTAAAGTATGAAAGTTGTGCTTCCTATGGGCAAACCCCGCACCTCATATTTTTTGCGACTGGAACTTGACGAATGAGAAATATGATGATACCATATAAAACATATAAAAATAGTATGAAAAGGCGGGACGACATATGAAACTATCAACAAAAGGAAGATATGGGATACGTGCGCTCATCGATCTGGCGGTAAATTCCCAGAACGGCCATGTCTCATTGGTGCAGATCGCAAATCGTAATCAGATTTCCCTGCATTATCTGGAGCATGTGTTTGCAAATTTAAAAAAGAGCGGGATCGTAAAGAGTGTGAAGGGAGCACAGGGCGGTTACACCCTGGCAGAACGGCCGGAGCAGATCACACTGGCACAGATCATGCTGGCAGTGGAGGGCGACTTTTTGCTGGAACTGGAGGAGTCAAGTGAAGACAACACGGCAAATGCAATGTCTGAGGCAATGAACGAGCTGCTCTGGAGCTGTATCAACGAGGAGACCAAAAAGATATTGGAGCGTGTCACGTTAGCGGACCTGGTGCAGCGCTACACAGAAATTGCAGCGGTGGGACTGGATATGTACTATATCTAATGTATGATATTTTCGTAATGCATAACTTGACGTTTTAAGAAAAAGACGTTATATTGTGAAAAGTACAAGAGAGGAGAGTTGGTTTATGAAGGCAAAATTCGGTATTAAGGAAGTTGTAGCAATCGGTATTGGTACTGCGTTATTTGTAGCGCTCACAGAGGTGCAGATCCCGCTGGGATTTATCCCGAACACGGCGTTACAGCCACGTGTAGCATTGCTGGCATTTTTAGCAGCAGTTTTTGGTCCGGTGGTAGGCGGTATTGTCGGACTTTTGGGACATGCATTAGGCGATGCGCTGTTCTATGGCAGCGTGTGGTGGAGCTGGGTATTCCCGGAGGCTGTATTTGGCGTTATCGTGGGTGTATTTGCAGCGAAGTTTGCAATTAAGGATGGCGGATTTGACAAAAAGGCAATTATCCTGTTTAATGTAGTGCAGGTAGTAGCACATGCATTGGCATGGATTTTGGTAGCGCCGGTATTAGACATCGTAATTTACGCAGAGCCGGCAAGCAAAGTTTTTGCACAGGGTGTCTGGGCATTTGTGGGAAATATCATCATCACAGGAATTTTGGGAACCCTGATCGCAGCTGGATATTCAAAAGTAGGAGCAAAGTCCTCCAGCCTTGAGCAGGAAGACTGATAAAGAGTCATGGAACCAATCATAGAGTTTAACAATTTTTCATTTAAATATCGCTCACAGAAGGAGCCGACGTTAAAAGACATCAACCTGGCAATCTACCCGGGGGAAAAGGTTTTGATCGTGGGACCTTCCGGTTCCGGTAAATCGACACTAGCCCATTGTATCAATGGGCTGGTGCCTTTTTCGTATCATGGAGACATTTCCGGAACCTATCGGATCTGTGGCAAAAATCCCGCAGATTTGGGGATTTTTGGCTTGTCGAAGTCCGTGGGAACCGTGTTGCAGGATACGGATGGACAGTTTATCGGACTTACGGTGGCAGAGGATATCGCGTTTGCATTAGAAAATGACCGGGTGCCGCAGCAGGAGATCCGGGAAAAAGTAGATGATGTGGCAGAACAGGTGGACGTTACAGAACTGCTCGACCATGCGCCGGGAGCGCTT
>CAVCFM010000315.1:0-2570 GCA_963601305.1 bacterium
ACTTGAACCCACACGACATTGCTGCCACAAGATCCTTAGTCTTGCTCGTCTGCCAGTTCCGACACTTCCGCATTTCTGTCACTCACGTGACGACTTGATTATAATAACAAACTATACATTATTTGTCAACATGTTTTTGAAAACTTTTTTAAAAATTGTTCGCACAATTGACACAACTACAAATATGCCCGCTCAAACTCATCCAGATGCATCGGTTCCCCGAAGTAGAATCCCTGGATCAGCTGAATCTTCTTTTCTGCAAGGGCGAGATACTGTGCCTCGGTCTCCACGCCTTCCACGCAGACCTTCACATCGATCGCATTTGCCAGCTCTGCCACCATTTTTACAAAGGCATCTGAGAACTCGTCGGTTCCGATATCCATGATAAAGCACCGGTCAATCTTGATCACATCAATCGGCATCTCCCGGATGTGGTTCAACGACGAATATCCGGTTCCAAAATCGTCGAGCGCCACCTTGACACCCAGATTCCGGATATCCTCCAATATGCGCTTCATACGGCTCATATCATTGATCGCAAGGCTCTCCGTCACTTCGAGTGTCAGATTTTCCGGCGTGATTCCACTCTCCTCAATGACATTCTGCACTTTTTCCACAATATCGTTCTGCAACAGCTGCACAACCGACAGATTGACATTCACCTTATAATCCGGGTGCCCCATGTCATTCCAGTATTTGCAGCTCTTGCATGCCTGCTGCAGCACAAATTCACCAATCGGATTGATCAGTCCCAGATATTCTGCCAGCGGCACAAACTCGGTCGGTGACACCAGGCCAAGCTCCTTGGAATTCCAGCGCAGCAGCGCCTCCGCTCCCACGCATGGGTTGCCCTGCTGTGTCACATCCACGATGGGCTGGTATACCACCTCAAACTCTTCAAAAGACTTGCGTGTAGCATTCCGCATATTTTTTTCCAGATCGAGACGCTTAAATGAGCCGGTCTCCACATTGTCATCGTAGTAGGCAATCCGGTTTTTACCCGCGCATTTTGCCTCATACAGCGCAATATCCGCCTTTTTTATCAGGTCTTCCACGGTGTCACCGTCCGCCGGAAAACGCACCACGCCCATACTCATCGTGCAGTAGTACTCAGTATCCCGGATCTTCCACGGCTTTGTAAAAAGCCCCTGTATCTCCACCAGCACACGCGTCAAAAACGGGTACTGCTGGTGCGACAATATGACAATGAACTCATCACCGCCCATGCGGTAACAGTGATTCGTCACCCCGGGGATTCTCTGTAAACTCTCCGATATCGTCTTAAGCAACGCATCTCCATACGGATGTCCAAGCCCGTCATTGATGTGCTTAAAATCGTCCAAGTCAAGATATAGAAGGGCTCCCTCGCCACCAACTTCCCTGGTCTGGGCAATGCACCGCTCCAGATCCTGCTCGCAGCGCATGCGGTTATATAACCCGGTGAGGAAATCATTGTTCGCCTGACGCTCAATCTTCTGCTGATAAATCTTTTTGTCCGTCACGTCATACATCGTGCACAGGACCACGGTTCTTCCGTCGACCCAGCTGATCTTCGTCCGGTGAAAATCAAACCAGCGGTTCTCATCCTCATCGTAAATCTCCTGAAAATAGTCCTTATCCTCCTCGCCCGGATGGCTGGTCAGGTACTGCTCCAACACGCCGTTCTCAACGCTGCCCCGGAAGGAATCCCGATAGCGCTGGTTGGTGTACAAAATGGTATCGTTAAACGGGTCGCGCACATAAATACCGCACCCGACATTTTCCAGGATTGCCTCCAGCGATGCATAAGAACTTGCCAGCGAGTTTTTCGCGATACGCTTCAGCAAAATACTCTGGATAATGCGCTTGACATCGTTGACAAATTTGATATCCGACACATCCCAGATGCGGTCCTTGGCTCTCTCGCAAAAACACAGATACATCCCCACATGACCACCCACGTCAATGGGCAAAAAGATGCCCGCACGGATCTTTTCTCTGTCAAAAAATCTCCGGAATTCATCCGGCATCATGGAATTTGCTGATATCATATACGGTTTTCCGTTAAAAAACGGCACTTCCGCTTTCGGTCTTTTTCTCCAGGCTCCGGCAACCGGCTCCACCTGCGGACTTGCATACTCACAGATCATATCCAGGTACTGCTCCGAGGTGTCCGCCCTAAGCAGAGAGCCTCCGCAGACATCCATATACTCACAGACATCCTTTAAAATATCATTGACGATCGTGTCAAAACTTTTTTCCGATTCCAGCATCTTGACGATAGAGGTCATCACCTCATTGCGGTGCAGCTCCGCCTCCATGTGGGACTCCGATTCGCGGCTCTTCTGAAACGCTTCCTGCGCGATCATCTCTTCCATTTTTACCGCAAACATCTGCTTCGACAGCGTCTCTAAAAATTCCAGCGACTTATAATAGCGCTCCGGTGTCGTCTTCATCACGCACGCCGGTGCATCCACCTCATCGCCCTCCATAATGCCGATGACGATCCAGGTGGCAGCGGTCTCACCGCCGACTTTGATCGATACCCCGCACATTTTTATCCAGGGCTGCTCTAAGGGCTCTTCTAGCAC
>CAVCFM010000316.1:0-3994 GCA_963601305.1 bacterium
AGGCCCTTCAAAACGCAGATATCTGGAACGTTTCACAGATACTTTACGGGAAAGTTCAATTTACCCTTGGACTGTTCCATATATTATTAGAATTTCCCGAAGTCATGCTTATGAACGAATTATGCCGGCACAGGTCTTCTGAGGACGTAACAGTCCCTGCCCTGCTGTGCCTGTGTCTTCCGGGTATTGCGATAATCTTCATCGGAAATATGATCACAACCCTTCATCTCAAAAAATTATCTAAATAATTTCGAAAAAGTATCTGAACAATTTTAAAAACCATTGTGCGTTTCCATTTTCCCCGATATAATATGTATACAAGTAAATGTTACAGAATACGTCCTGTAAACCAATCACATACAAAGGAGGCGCATTTATGCAGAAAAGAGACTTGGATTTTGCAGCCATCAAAAGTATACAAGATGGCTACATCCCTGCACCGTATGTCTTAGAAGAAGGCGACAACATCAACGATTTTTACTTAGAACCGGTTTATTTTGAAAATGAAAACGGACCGACCATCGGTGTCACAACCTGTGGTGTCATTGTAAAGGATGGTCTTTTCTTCAAAGATATGGATAATTCCGGAGAATTAACCCCTTACAAAGACTGGCGGCTCGACGACGAGACCCGCGCCAGAGATATGGTATCCCACCTGCGTTTAGACCAGCAGGCAGGTCTTGTGTTAAATACCTTGTGGAACAACCCGGTATCCATGACCAGAAAAGATGCTACGGATGAAAACGGCAACATCATCCCGGGAAAAATCTTTAAGCGTTATAATCCGGATGAGCCGGAACCGAAGTCACCGCTTCCGGGCATGAGCATGAAATGTGACGATACCGATGTCTTGGAGCACAAGCTGACCGCCGGCGTTTACCGCGGAGAGATGCGGGCTGAGGCAGGGATCAGCGCCCTCTATCACAACATCGGAACACAGATGCTGGAGTACGAAGCCTGCCAGGGCGGCGTGGCAATTCCATACTCTCTGCACACCAACCCGATCAACATCGGCTACCCGGACTTCCTCGGCGTAGGCGCCGCTGTTATGGGCGACGGCAATTTTGATCTGGTTTATGAGATGGCTGATACCGACCGTAAAATGATGAAGGCTGCCGGACAGCACATCATGTACGGTCCACAGGTAGATATCGCCACCGACCCTCGCTGGCCACGAAACAGCGGTACCTACGGTGAGCGTCCGGATATCACCTCCGGCATTGTACGGGAACTGGTGCGCGGATATCAGAACGGAGAAGACGGATTAAATGACGGTTCCGTGGTTCTGACCGTAAAACACTTCCCGGGCGATGGTCCTGCTGAAAATGGTTTTGAACCTCATATGCCAATCGGTCAGTGGAGATTATACCCAACCGAGGGCTCTATGGAAAAATATCATCTGCCTCCGTTCCAGGCAGCTTTTGACATGAAAGCCTCTGCGATCATGCCGGATTACTCCAGAGTTGGCACTGACGGGCGCAGCAAACCTCAGTATTACCGCGGAAAACTGACCTCCACCGAGGAAGTCGGCTCCACCTACAGCAAAGAACTGATCACGGATCTGGCAAGAGACACTATGGGATTTGACGGATATGTAAACTCTGACTCCGGTATCACCACGGTCCAGATTTACGGTGTGGAGGATCTGACCATCCCGCAGCGCTATGCAAAAGCCATTTCCGCCGGAACAGATGTCGTGGGCGGAACTGCTGCTGACGCCGACAGTATCATCAAAGCTGTGGAGGATGGAGTGCTTCCGAAGGAAGATTTGGACAGAGCCAACTATCACCGCCTGTTAAGTCTCTTCAAGACCCGCCGTGTGGATAACCCATACCTGGACCCGGATCACGCTGACAAAGTCCGCGAAGAGAACTTTGAAGGTGCCAAGAGAGCTGCTTATAAAGCCAACCAGAAAGCCGTTGTCCTGGTAAAAAATCATGACAATGTTCTCCCTATGCCAAAGGGTAAAAAAGTATACATCGAATGTTTCAAGGGCGTTGACCCGGGTGCTGCATTGGCACAGTCCATGGGTGCCGGAGTTGCCGGAGCAGATGATACGGAAGTCCTTCGCAAACAGTTGACGGATATGTTTGCGGCAAAAGGTTATGTGATAGTCACTACCCCGGACGAAGCCGATTATGCATACCTTCATGTATGGCCATGCAGCAATGGTATGGTATTCTATCAGTATGCAATGCCGGTCATCGAAATGGTTGACAATCAGCTATTTGAGGCACGCGAAGCCAATAAGAGCCAGAAAAAGACAGGCGAAATGGTGCCTATCACAACGTTAAAAGACGTCGATAAGATCAAAGAAATTTCCGAAAAGGTTCATGCAAACGGCGGAAAAGTGATCGCCACCTGTGTGGTATGCAATCCATGGATTTTAGATAAATTAGAGCCTTATGCAGACGGTCTGACATTCCAGTATACCATCAGCCCTGTTGCGATGGAAAATGCACTGGGTGCGCAGCTGGATGTATTATCCGGCGCTTACAACCCTACCGGAAAGATCAGTCTGACGATGGTTTCCTCGATGGATGTGATCGCAATTACAGAAAAAGAAATCGATGGTGTCGTGCGCGAGATCTGCGCATCTCCAAACGATGTACCGGGCTATGACAAAGACCAGTATATCGCACCTGAGATTCTTGCCAAAGTAAAAGGCGGCAGCTACGCCTACTGTGATGAGGATGGCAATTATTACCGTGCAGGCTTCGGTCTGAGTTATTAACCCATGAATATATTAAGAGGGTCAAACCGGAAAACGGTTTGACCCTCTTATGTTATCATCAACAATCCCCACACAATTATCAATAAAAATGTGATTTCCATCACACTTTTATTAATAATTATGTGATAAAATTCACATTTTTATTAACAGAACAATTTTTCTACCCTCATGCTACACATAAAGCGAAAAAGCGCCCCCATGGGGACGCTTTTCCTTGAGAAGAAAATAATGAAGTTAATTGATAACTCCCTGGTGCCACAGCACCATGCATTTTATAAATGCCAGATATCCTCATTGTACTGGGCAATGGTTCTATCTGAGGAAAAGAAGCCTGCCTGGCTGATATTGATGAGCATTTTCTTTGCCCATGCCATGCGGTCTTCGTAATCCGCGTAAATACGCTCCTTGGTTGCAACATAGTCCTCGAAATCCGGCAATGTCATAAACCAGTCTTTGTTTAAAAGCTCATGATAGAGACGCTCTAAGTTCTCCCTGCATCCCACTGCCATCATCTCGTCGCTGACAATGAAATCAATTGCCTGCTTGATCGCAGCATCTTTCTCATAGTAATCTCTGGACACATAATCCGCTTTCTCGTAGTGGCTGATGACTTCCTCGGAAGACTCACCAAAGATATAGATGTTGTCATCCCCCACAAACTGGTGCATCTCCACATTGGCACCATCCATGGTTCCGATCGCAACGGCACCGTTTAACATAAACTTCATGTTGGAGGTACCACTTGCCTCCTTAGATGCAAGGGAAATCTGCTCGTGGATATCCGCAGCCGGGATCAGTTTTTCTGCCAGGGTCACGTTATAGTTTTCCACCATGACAACTTTTAAGTAAGGAGCCACTTCCGGGTCCTTGCCAATCAGTTCCTGCAGGCAGAGGATCAGGTGGATGATATCCTTCGCGATCACATACGCCGGAGCTGCTTTTGCACCAAAAATAACGGTAATCGGACGGGCCGGCTTTTTGCCTGCCTTAATCTCAAAATATTTATGGATCACATAGAGCGCATTCATCTGCTGTCTCTTGTACTCGTGCAGTCTCTTAATCTGAATGTCAAAAATAGAATTTTCGTCGAGCTCGATGCCCTGGGTCTTGGCAAGGTAGTTCTTTAACTCCGCTTTTCTGGTGTTTTTTACATCCAGCAGGCGCTGTAATACCACCTCATCGTTCACGAACTCGCCCAGTTTTTTCAGCTCGGTGGCATCCTTCTTAAATCCATCGCCAATCAGGGATTCGATCAGCTCC
>CAVCFM010000316.1:4004-6289 GCA_963601305.1 bacterium
CAGCTCCGTGAGCTCGTGGTTGCAGTGCAGCAGCCAGCGGCGGAAGGTGATACCATTGGTCTTATTGTTGAACTTCTCCGGGTAAATCTTGTAGAAGTTATTAAGCTCTGTATTTTTCAAAATCTCTGTGTGCAGGTAAGCAACACCATTGACACTGTATCCGTAATGGATATCCATGTGCGCCATGTGAACCCGCTTCTCATCATCGATGATGGCAACGGATTTGTCGTCGTATTTTTTTACCACGCGGCTGTTCAACTCGTAGATGATCGGCAACAGCTGCGGAACTGCCTTCTCCAGGAAATGGATCGGCCATTTTTCCAATGCCTCTGCCAGAATCGTATGGTTTGTGTACGCACAGGTCTTAGACACGATCTCGATTGCCTCATCCATCAGAATTCCACGCTCCATCAACAGACGGATCAGCTCCGGGATTACCATACTCGGGTGCGTATCATTGATCTGGATCGCCGCGTACTCATGCAGCTTGTGCAGATCTCCGCCCCTTGCGATCGTCTCGTCGATGATCAGTCTTGCCGCATTGCTTACCATAAAATACTGCTGGTATACGCGCAGGATACGTCCCTTATCATCGGAGTCATCCGGGTAGAGGAACAGCGTCAGGTTCTTGGCAATATCCTCCTTGTCAAAGTCGATGCCCTCTCCCACAAGGTTTTCATCCACAGTCTCCACATCAAACAGATGCAGCTTTGTGGTGCGATTCTCATAGCCGATCACATCAATATCATACAGGCGGGACTGTAAGGTAAATCCGCCAAAAGAAATCGGGTAAGTCACATCGGTCTTCGTCAGCCAGCTCTCTTTTTCCATCCATGGGTTCGGTGTCTCATACTGTAAGTTGTCTTTGAACACCTGTTTGAAAAGACCATAGTGATAGTTGAGTCCCACACCATCGCCGTTTAATCCAAGGCTGGCAATGGAGTCAAGGAAACATGCCGCGAGTCGTCCCAGCCCACCGTTTCCAAGGGATGGTTCCGGCTCAACCTCCTCGATCTCTGCAAGGCTCTTTCCATTTTCTGCCAGAAGCGTCTTTACCTCCTCATAAATGCCAAGGTTGATCAGGTTATTAGATAATAATTTACCGATCAAAAACTCTGCCGAAATATAATACAATTTGCGCTTGCCATCACTGGTCACGCGCTCCTTCGCCATGCCCTTTGTCATCTCAAGAAGTGCGTAATAAAGTTCCTCATTGGAACACTGGCCAATCCCCTTCTGGTATCTTGCTGATACGATTTCCTGTAAGTTCATAGTTCCTCCTCCATATCAAATCTTTCATCGTTGCATTACGTTTTACTGATGATATGATTATATGCATTTCTTTCGTATTTTTCTTGTAAAATACAGTTCAAAAGTGGTACAATTCTATCATCATGAATATCTTAGAATACGAAAATTATCAGGAAAAAAAATCACACGGGAACGCAGCTTTCCCCTATATCACGTATCCCTGCTCGATTCCACTGGATTTTCCCTATGTGCCGCTTCACTGGCACGACGAGATGGAGATCATCTATATCAAAAAGGGACGCGGCATCATCACGGTGGATTTTGTATCACATCCGGTGACCGCCGGAACAATCGCACTTATCATCCCCGGACAGCTGCACTCCATCGAGCAGTACGAACAGGAGAGCATGGAATACGAAAATATTATTTTTCACCCCAATATCCTGCTTTCCCGGAACAACGACACCGGAAATACCGATTTTCTCCTGCCGCTGTTATCCGGAAAGCTCTCCCTGCCGTCCTTTTACACACCAAAATCCGACGGATACCAGGAGATTGCCGCCTGCATCGATGCCAACGACGATATCAGCCGCACCAACCCGAAGGGCTACCAGCTTTTTGTCAAAAGTCAGCTTCTGATGCTTTTTTACATTCTGTGCAGCCGCTGCACGCCCGCGGCGACGCACCCCAGGGAGCGCCATTCCCTGGAAAAAATGAAGCTGGTGCTCAAATACATCGAAAATCATTATATGGACAAGATCACCATTGCGGATATTGCAGCTAAGGTGGACTTAAGCCAGTCCCATTTTATGAAGTATTTCAAACAGACCATGGGCACTTCTTTTACCAGCTACCTCAACGAATACCGGCTCACAATGGCATCGAGGCTTCTCATCTCCTCGGATTCATCCATCTTAGATATCGCTGCCGAGGTAGGCTTTGAGAACCTGTCCTATTTTAACCGAACCTTCAAAAAACGTTTTGCCCAGACACCACGGGAATACCGAAAGGAGCACACATGATCTATCTGATTC
>CAVCFM010000317.1:0-4043 GCA_963601305.1 bacterium
GTGGAAAATCTACGCTTTTTTCTCTGATGACAAAAAATTTAAAGCCGGCAAAGGGAAAAATATTACTAGAAGGAAAAAATATCGAAGGGCTGCACCTGAATGAATTTGCAAGAAAAGCAGCCATTGTCCATCAGTACAACACAGCGGCGGATGATATTACGGTGGAGCGGCTGGTTGCATTTGGCAGGACGCCGTATCAAAAGATGATGGCGGGGAATACCAGTGAAGATGAAAAACTCGTGGAGTGGGCGCTTGAGGTGACCGGGATCATGGAATTTAGGGATCGGGAAATAAGCAGGCTGTCCGGCGGACAGCGCCAGCGAGTATGGATCGCCATGGCGCTTGCGCAGAACACCAAAATCCTTTTTTTGGATGAGCCCACCACCTATCTTGACATCCGCTACCAGCTGGAAATTCTGGAACTGGTGCGAAAACTCAACGAGGAGTATGGCATCACGGTGATCATGGTGCTGCATGACATCAATCAGGCAATCCATTTTTCACAGGAGGTTATCGGTTTAAAACAGGGACGGATTGTCATGCAGGGGGAACCGGAAAGGGTTATCACAACCGATACGCTGCGGGAACTTTACGGAATTGAACTGGACGTGGCGAGTGTCGCAGGGAAAAAATTCGTGCTGACGGTGTGATTTTGGGCGTCTTTTTAATTTTGGCGTCTTTTGCAAAAATATTTTGAAATATGCCCGGATATCTGCTATAATAAGAAAAGCATTTGTTAATCAGGATGCAAATATTTGAAGAAGAAATCGAGGAATAAACTATGGCATTATTAGAGCAGTGGCAGAAAGTTGCCTATAATGAGAAGATGGACAAGGGAGAGCTGCAGAGATTCTGGCAGAGATATTTCCTTTTGGAGAAGGGCGTTTATGAGAAGCTTCTGACCAACCCGGATGAGAAGGTCGAGGGTACTGTAAAAGAGCTCGCTGATAAATACAACTTAAGCGTAATGGAGATGACCGGATTCTTAGACGGTATCAACGACAGCCTTGTGGAGGCAAACCCGATCGACACCATGGAAGAGGATACCAAGGTAAGCCTTGTATTCGACAAGGAAAAATTATACAAAAACATGGTAGATGCGAAGGCAGACTGGTTATACGAGCTTCCACAGTGGAAGGAGATCTTCGACGACGAGACCAGAAAGAGACTGTACTTAGAGCAGAAGAAGTCCGGCACTGTTATCGTTGGCAAGAAGGTTGGACGTAACGAGCCATGCCCATGCGGAAGCGGTAAAAAATACAAATATTGCTGCGGAAGATAAAAAGTGCAAAAAAGTCTTTACAGATTGCATGTTTCGTTCTACAATGCAAGATGACAGATGAATAAAGCAATACGTTGACGAGAAGAGTAAGCTGTGTGAAGTATCAGAGAGAGATGCCCCGGAGCAGATAAGTGCCGGGAGCTGCAAGCATCTTTATGGAACTTAGCCGAAGACCACCTCGGAGTGACCCCAATCAGGTCCGGTGATTCCGTTATCATCACAAATGAGACTTTCTATCGTTGTATTTTTACAGGTGGAGAGTGAATCCGGGTGGAACCGCGGTAACAATTGTTTATCGTCCCTGACATTGTATTTTTACAATGCCAGGGATTTTTTATTTGCCAGAAAAATCCATTGGAATTTTCTAAAATTTATAAAAAGGAGGTAGCAGACAGGATGAAAAAATGGAAGGAGACTTGTGAGAAGCTGTCAGAGACAGTTACAGTCACAAAGTTAGATGGGATTTTGATCGTCACTATCGGCACCCTTATCGGTATGATTCTTGGGATGCTTTGCTCTCCGAGAAAAAATGCACGGTATGGGTGTAATAATGGAAACACGGTCATCAACCACTGGGATGATGAGGATGACTGGAGCGACGAAGACTGGAATGACGAAGACTGTGAGGATGCGTCATCTGATGATGAGGGTATTCTCTTTGTTAAATAATGAGATAAGAAAGAGGTTTGGAATATGAAGATTACATTAAAAGACGGTTCTGTAAAAGAATATGCAGAGGCAAAAAGTGTATACGATATCGCAAAGGATATCAGCGAGGGATTGGCAAGAGTTGCATGTGCCGGTGAGGTAGACGGCAAGGTAGTGGATTTGCGTACCGAGATTAAGGATGACTGCACATTAAATATTGTGACAGCAAATGACGACGAGGGACTCAAAGTCATCCGTCATACCGCTTCCCATGTATTGGCTCAGGCTGTAAAGCGCCTGTTCCCGAATGCAAAGGTGACGATCGGACCTGCAATCGACGAGGGATTCTACTATGATTTTGACGCAGAGCCATTCTCAAGAGAGGATCTGGATAAACTTGAGGCAGAGATGAAGAAAATCATCAAAGAGGGTCATGAGATTACCAGATTTACCTTGCCGAGAGAAGAGGCAATCAAGTTTATGCAGGAGAAGGGCGAGCCGTACAAGGTAGAACTGATCGAGGATTTGCCGGAAGGCTCTGAGATCTCCTTCTACGATCAGGGAGAATTTGTCGACTTATGTGCAGGACCACACCTGATGAGCACCAAGGGCATCAAGGCATTCAAGCTGACTTCCTCCTCTATGGCATACTGGAGAGGTGATTCCAACAAGGCACGTTTACAGCGTATTTACGGAACAGCTTTTAACAAAAAAGAAGAGCTGGCTGCGCATCTGGAAAAACTGGAAGATGCAAAGAACCGTGATCACAACAAACTGGGACGTGAGATGGGATTATTTACCACAGTAGATGTTATCGGTCAGGGACTCCCGCTGTTGATGCCAAAGGGTACCAAGATTGTTATGAAGCTGCAGCGCTGGATTGAGGATATGGAGGATAATGAGTGGGGCTATGTCCGCACAAAGACCCCACTTATGGCAAAGTCTGATCTGTATAAGATTTCCGGACATTGGGATCATTACAAAGACGGCATGTTCGTGCTCGGCGATGAAGAGAAGGACAAAGAGGTATTTGCACTTCGTCCGATGACATGTCCGTTCCAGTATTATGTATACAAGGCAGAACAGCATTCTTACAGAGATCTGCCTTACCGTATGGGTGAGACTTCTACACTGTTCCGCAATGAGGATTCCGGCGAGATGCATGGACTTACCAGAGTGCGTCAGTTCACGATTTCCGAGGGACATTTGATTGTCCGCCCGGATCAGATGGTACAGGAGTTCAAAGACTGTATCGCACATGCACAGTATTGCCTGAAAGTGCTCGGTGTTGAGGAGGATGTGACCTATCATCTTTCCAAATGGGATCCGAATAACCGTGCAAAATATATCGGTGATCCGGAAGTATGGGAGGAGACGGAAGGACATATCCGCAACATGTTAAATGAGCTCGGAATCAAGTTCACAGAGGATGTGGGAGAGGCTGCATTCTACGGACCGAAGGTAGATATCAATGCCAGAAATGTATACGGCAAAGATGATACGATGATCACAATCCAGTGGGATGCGCTTTTGGCAGAGCAGTTTGATATGTATTATATTGATGAGAACGGTAACAAGGTTCGCCCATATATCATCCACAGAACCTCTATGGGATGCTATGAGAGAACACTGGCATGGCTGATCGAAAAATATGCCGGAAAGTTCCCAACCTGGTTATGCCCGGAGCAGGTACGTGTACTGCCGATTTCCGACAAATACGAGAACTATGCAAATGAAGTCTGCAAGGAACTTCGTGCAAACGGCGTAGATGCAACTGTAGATAACCGTTCCGAGAAGATTGGATTTAAGATCCGTGAGGCAAGACTTGACAAGCTGCCATATATGCTGGTAGTTGGACAGCAGGAGGAGGCAGACCACACCGTATCCGTCAGAAGCCGTTTCGCCGGAGACGAGGGTGTAAAGCCACTTTCCGAGTTTATCGACGCTATCTGCAAGGAAATCCGTACCAAAGAAATCCGCAAGGAGATCCCGGAAGAAGAGCGCAAATAAATTTTAAAAATTACAAAATAAGCATACAAAAATGCACAGTCAGTCATGGCTGTGCATTTTTTTGTCTCATAGAAAAAATCTGTGAAATCGACATGCGCATACA
>CAVCFM010000317.1:4053-5659 GCA_963601305.1 bacterium
GAACTAGCGTTTCTTTATCAGAGACTTATTTTACAGCCTCTTTTGTCTACAGTCTGAAATGCACAGCCATGACTGACTGTGCATTTTTTTGTCTCATAGAAAAAATCTGTGAAATCGACATGCGCATACATTTTAAAATCGCGGAGATACTAACCGTGCATCAGATAATTGCAAAAACAAGGAGGAAAAATTATGACATTTTTAGATTGTTCCGTTACCGGCTGCACCTACAATGCAGACCACTGTTGTTGCAAAGGAGAGATCCAGGTTGAGGGGCAGCAGGCAAAACGTACGGAGGATACCTGCTGCGCCAGCTTTAAGGAGAGAAAAGGAAATGAGACAAACGCCTTGAAGCGTGTCTCCAAAGAAATCGAGGTCTGTTGTGACGCATGCAACTGCGAATTCAATGAGGATAAGAAATGCAGCGCAGCCCATATCGGTATTGCGGGCGGAGATGCCTGCAAGTGCAGTGAGACGGAATGTGCAAATTTCTGCTGCTGTTAAAGTAGTCTCATCCGGGCACGGATCCGGCAGGGCATGCGTCCTGCCGGACAATGTGCCACAGCTATTTACAGAGATTTTACTTGAATTCCATGGCGGGTAGCGTTAAAATTGGGACAAAGGTCATGGTTAGGAATGACAAACAAAGGGGTGAATCGTATATGCGTAAAAAATCACATATTTCTCTTGCGCGCTACGTGGTAAACGCACTGGATGATGAAGAGTTAAAAAAACATAAATTTGCATTTTATGTGGGCAGTGTTCTGCCGGATATCAAGCCGTCTTTTATTTACCGGCGTCACGAGATGGACGGCACGTTCGCAGATTTAAAGCGTCATATTGAGCGGTTGTCGGAGGGCAAAAAAGTCACCAGGAAGACCGGGCGCAAATACTATATGGATCTGGGGCAGATCAGCCATTATCTGGCAGATTATTTTACATTTCCACACAACAGCTATTATCCGGGCTCGTTCAAGGAGCACTGTTCTTACGAGGAAAAGCTAAAACGGGATCTGCGGGAATATATTAAGAGCGGGAAGGCAAAGCAGCAGAAGTGGAAAGAGGAGCAATTCCAGAATGCGGCGGCGCTGTGTGATTTTATCCAGCGCACCCACAATGAATATAACGGACATAAGCATGGGGTGGAGGATGATATCCACCATATCATCGAGGTGAACCACAAAGCGATCAGCGGCATGCGGACTCTTTTGGCGAACCAGAGAGCGCGGATTGCAGGGGGACATTAGACGACAGATTTTGCATCTGCTTTGTCGAAAAATGCAGAGAAGTGACGTGTACTTTTGTTTGATTTTTGGCTGTTTAGATAGTAATATATAGGAAAGTAGACATACATAGGATTCTTAGGAGGTTAAGGAGGATTCATATGAAGAAAATGTATGAGTTACAAAAGAAGATCGAGACGGCCAGACAGGAACTGAACCAGGCATATCTGGTGGAAGGTGAGTTTGAACGTTATTATGAGAAAAGTACCAGATTGGATAAATTAATCGAGGAGTACCTTGAGAGTAAAGAACAATAAAGGAACACAATCATATCAAAAACAGACTGCGGACACGCAGTCTGTTCAGACTGTAGACAAAGCAGC
>CAVCFM010000318.1:0-4444 GCA_963601305.1 bacterium
GGCAGCATATCTGAATGGGAATACGGACAAGACCGTGATCATGCCGGAGGATATTCTGAGTGAACGCATGCGCATGGAAAATTGGTTGATTTTGTAAGAAAGGCAGTTGTATATGAAAGATATTATTAAAAGTGCATTTAAAGTATTTAACCGCAAACAGAAACGCAGGCTGGTCTATGTGGCAATCATGATGCTGGTAAACTCCGCGGTGAGTCTGCTCAGTGTGTCTGTGCTGCTTCCGTTTATCCAGGCAGTAATGAAGCCGGAGGAACTTTTGGAGAAAGAGTATGTCCGCTATTTTTACGATATGCTCGGATTTACCGACACAGATCAGATGATCGTCGCTCTGGCAGTGATCATCATGTGCGTCTATGTGGCAAAAAACAGTTTTATTATCTATATGAACAATCTGCTTTACCGGTTTGCTTACTATGGCAAGCAGGAGATGCAGGAGCGTATGATGAAGTACTATATCAATCAGGAATACACGTTCTTCCTCAATCATAACAGTGCGGAGCTGATGCGTGACATCAATACTGACCCGGAGATGTTCTACGCTTCCGTGCAGAATCTGCTGCAGCTGGCTTCGGAGGCATGTGTCAGCGGTATCCTGCTGATCTATCTTCTGGTGACAGATCCGATCATTACCCTTGGTGTGGCAATTGCCATGGCGGCTATGGTATTTCTTTTTATGAAAAAGCTCAGAAGGATTCTGTCTGGCTTTGGAAATGACAGAAGAAAATACAGCGCAAAGATTTTGCAGTGCATGCAGCAGACCTTTGGCGGGATCAAAGAGATCAAGATCGCAAACCGTGAGTCTTATTTTGAAAATGACTTTATTACACAGAATGGAAAATATACCTATGTCATCAAACAGAACGCATTCTTAAGTTCTATTCCGAAACCGGTTATGGAGGCGCTTTGTATTGTCGGATTAATGATAGCGATTATCGTCCGTATCGGTATCACAGATACAGATCCGAGCAAATTCGTAGGAACACTGGCTGTATTTGCAGCAGCGGCATTCGCCCTGCTCCCATCTGCCAACAAGATGTCAGAGTATCTGGCATCCATCATCCACAATGGGGTCGTTGTCCATAAGATCGGAGAGCAGTATGCTGCGATCCGTGATATGGAGTTAAACGATACCGGCGCAGAAAATTATAAAGCAGTTGCTCTGGAAAAAGAGATTGCGGTGGAGCATATGACATTTTCTTATCCGGACACAGAAGCGCCGGTGCTTTCCGATGTCAATGTGACAATACCGAAAAATTCTTCCGTGGCATTTATCGGACCATCCGGTGCGGGAAAGACCACGATGGTAGACCTGATCCTTGGTGTGTTAAAACCACAGGAGGGACGCATTGCAGTGGATGGAATGAATATAGCGGAGTCTTATCGCGGATGGCATGACAAGATCGGTTATATTCCGCAGACAATCTATATGCTGGATGATACGATCCGCAATAATATCGCATTTGGACAGGCAGACAAGATTGACGATGAGCGCATCTGGGATGCACTGCGTCAGGCACAGTTAGATGACTTTGTGCGTTCCCTGGATGAGGGACTCGACACGATGATCGGTGAGGCGGGTGTGCGCCTTTCCGGCGGACAGCGTCAGCGAATCGGAATTGCAAGGGCACTTTACCGCAGACCGGAGGTGCTGGTGCTGGATGAGGCAACCTCGGCATTGGATACAGAGACGGAGACCGCGGTTATGGAAGCAATTGACAGCTTACAGGGTAAGATGACGATGCTCATCATTGCGCACCGGCTTTCGACGATTAAGAACTGTGATGTGGTATATCAGGTAGAAAACGGAACTGTATGCCGCAAAGAATAAGGAAAGGAAATATCTCGATATGATGATTGTGGAACCTTGTGCAGGATTGGGGAACCGACTGCTGGGACTGGCTTCTGCATATGCGGTGGCACAAAAATTAAACCGCGAACTGGTTGTTGTCTGGAAGCGTGAGGTTGGATGCAACATTAAGGCTTCCGATTTGTTTGACCTGCCGATGCAGGTGGTAGAGATCAGTGAAAACGGTTTGAAAAAAGAGCCGGTTGCACAGCTTTTGGGCAATCGCACCAAGAAAAAATGGAGAGGGAAAGCAAGCCTGTTTCTCGAGTGTGAAGATGTAGAGCGGATCTTAAAAGAGCAGGGCTATGAGGGACTCTTTGCAGTGCTGCAAAAGGAGCCGGTGGTCTATTTTAAGACGTTTGGACCGGTTTGCGAAGTGAATGCGGATACTTACCGCTTCTTAAAGCCTGCTCCCGCAATCCTGGAGAAGGGAAAGTCCCTCTTTGACAGACTGGATTCCCATACGGTGGGCGTGCATGTGCGGCGGACTGACCATACAGATGCGATAGCCAACAGTCCATTGTCGCTGTTTATAGAGCGGATGCAGCAGGAACTTGCGGCGGACGAGAAAACAACATTCTTTGTGGCGACGGACGATGCATCGGTAAAGGAGGAACTGCGGGCGGCGCTTGCGGATAAGGTGCTGATCTTTTATGAGAAAGGGATTATCGACCGTGACTCCAAAGAGGGACTTGAGGATGCACTGATCGAGATGCTGGCATTGTCGAAGTGCAGAAAGATTCTCGGAAGCTACAACAGCACATTTAGCTTATTGCCATCGTACATCGGCAGCATTCCGCTGGAGGTTGTATCAAGGTAAGTAAAAACGGAAGTGTCCGGAATGTGATAAGAGGAAATCTATGGAACTTACAACATGTAATATTTTAGGAACAGAAATTCTGGTCACCGATATGAAAAAGGCGGTGGCACTCATTGAGGAACATATCGATGAACTGCGTGGAAAATATATCTGTGTGGGAAATGTCCACACGACGGTAATGGCGCATGATGATGCGCATTATCATAAGGTGCAGCAGGATGCGGCATTTGTGCTGCCGGATGGAAAACCGCTGTCGGTCTACAGCAGAAAGCATGGGTTTTCTGACGCAGAGAGAGTGACAGGACCGGATCTGATGCTGGAACTGTTTGCAAGGGATAATGGATTGCGCCATTATTTTTACGGAAGTTCCGAGCAGACACTGGAAATGCTTAGGGAAAAACTGAAAGAAAAGTATCCGGATATTGCAATTGCCGGAATGGTATCTCCGCCTTTTCGGGCGCTGAGTGAAGCGGAGGATGAAGCCGCGATACAGGCGATCAATGAGTCGGGGGCAGATATTATCTGGGTAGGACTGGGGGCTCCCAAACAGGAAAACTGGATGTATGAGCACAAGGATAAGGTCAATGGTGTCATGATAGGTGTGGGTGCCGGATTTGATTATCATGCGGGAAATATCAAACGGGCGCCGGCATGGATGCAGAAGATGAGCCTGGAGTGGCTGTATCGTCTTATGCAGGACCCAAAGCGCTTATTTAAGAGATATCTTGTGACAAATACCCGCTATTTGTATCTGACACATCGGAAATAAATCTGGAAAGGGCAGGAATATGTGTGGAATTTACGGCGTAGTTGAAAAAAAAGTAGATAGAGAACTGGCGATGAAATGTCTGGATACCATGTACCATCGCGGACCTGACGGCTGTGGACTCTGGCAGGAGGGCGGCGTGACACTGGGGCATCGCAGACTTTCCATTTTAGATCTGTCGAATGCGGGAAGTCAGCCGATGGCCTACGCGAACGAACGTTATGAGATGACATTTAACGGAGAGATATATAACTTCATAGAGATACGTGGTGAGTTAAAACAGAAGGGATATACGTTCCGCGGGGACAGTGATTCTGAGGTGATCATGGCTGCATTCTGTGAGTGGGGTGAAACGTGTGTGGAACGCTTCAATGGAATGTGGACATTTGCGATCTGGGATCGGGCGGAGAAGAAGTTGTTTATCTCGAGAGACCGTTTTGGTGTTAAGCCGCTGTTCTACATCGAGTTCCCGGACGGCGGGATTGCTTTCGCATCAGAGATGAAAGCGCTTATGCCGCTGATGGATAAAGTGGAAGCAAATAAGCCGATGTTTGACCGCTATTTTTCCGATAATCATTATGAGAATCAGTCGGAGTGCCTGATCAAAGGCATTAAACGTTTCCCGGCAGGACACAATGCGTGGTATAGCGATGGAGAGTTTAAGATAGAGCGGTACTGGAATACGCTTGACCATCTGATCTCGGTTCCGGACTCCTATGAGGAACAGGTGGAACAGTTCCGTGAACTGTTTTTGGATGCCTGCAAGATCCGTATGAGAAGCGATGTTACCGTGGGAACCGGATTGAGCGGCGGCCTGGATTCTTCCGCAACGATCTGCGCGATGTCATATATATCCAAAAACATGTCGGATGAGCGTGCAAATCGTGACTGGCAGCATGCGTATGTAGCATGTTTCCCGGGGACGGATCTGGACGAGACAAAATACGCGAAGGCAGTTACCGATTATCTGGGAATCCCACATACATTTATGAAT
>CAVCFM010000319.1:0-3597 GCA_963601305.1 bacterium
TTAGATGACTCAGCAAATAAACGTCTGTCCATTCCGGAGGGATTCTTGGCAATTGACGGTATCCTTGATCTGTGTCTGAATGTGGTAGACGGACTGGTTGTATATGATAAAGTTATCACAAAGCATATGATGGCAGAACTTCCGTTTATGGCAACCGAGAATATCATGATGGATGCAGTAAAAAATGGTGGCAACCGTCAGGAGCTGCATGAGAAGATCCGTACCCTTTCTATGCAGGCGGGCAAGACCGTGAAGGAAGAGGGCAAGGATAACAACCTGTTAGAGCTGATCGCAGCAGATCCGGAATTCAATCTTACACTTGAGGAGTTACAGGCAACCATGGAGCCGTCCAAGTATGTGGGACGTGCACCGATCCAGGTGGATAAGTTCTTAAGCGAAGTGGTAAATCCGGTCTTAGAGGCGAACAAGGATGTGCTTGGCGTCAAGGCTGAGATCAATGTATAATAAGAAGTGCGTATCATAAAAAAGCATGTATAAGAAAACTGCGGCTGTGTAAGGAACACGGTCGCAGTTTTTTGTTATCAAAACAGTCATATAATATTAAATCTAGTTTAAAATTTTGACGGCAGTGCCGTATGCAATGACTTCAGCAGCACCCTGCATCATAGACGATGAACTGAAACGGATGTTGATCACCGCGTCGGCACCGAGGGCAGTCGCTTCATCCACCATGCGCTTGATGGCAATCTGCCTTGCCTCGTTCAGCATGTCGGTGTAGTCTTTGATCTCTCCGCCCACCAGCGTCTTCATGGCGGACATAAAATCTTTTCCGAAGTTCTTGGACTGTACGATAGTGCCTTTTACCACACCAAGCGCCTCGATTTCTTTTCCCGGGATGTAATCAATATTTAGTAGCTTCATTTTCTTCTCCTCCTTCAATTTCCTTGAAACGTTCTCTTAGAGCAAGTAATACTCCCACAATGACTGCAACTGGAATCAGAAAGATAAACAGCCACAGCGCAAAGGGAAGCGGGTCACTTAATTCTGCCCAGATAAGCAGGGCAGAGAATGCGAGCATGAGTAAGATCATGACGACGGCGGCAGTTATGGTGTCGTATTTTTTACGGCGTTGGTCGTTTACACTAATATCCATAAAGCGTGTACCTCCTTTTTCAAGCTCTTCCATTTGGGACAGATAGGCAGGGGCATCTAATTCGGAAAGGTTTTCTGCCTGTTTTTCCAATGTATCACACATTTCTTTCATTATGATTAAATTTTTGAAATCATGCTCAAGAGAAATGATGTGACGTCTCATACACTCGGAGAGTGTCAGCCGGTTTTCCTGGATGTTTCGAATCTCATCAATGGGAACTGCGAGCTTGCGCAGCAGCTTGATCTTTAAAAGTATATCGACATCGGCTTCGGAGTATTCGCGGTAGCCGTTTACGGCATTGCGGCTTGGATGAAGCAGGCCCTGTTCCTCATAGAAGCGGATATTCTTTTTTGTGATGCCGACAAGTTGTTCGACCTGGTTGATTTTCATTGGAAAATTCCTTTCTGACGTAGATGGCATAAAGCGGATTGCCTTATCTGTGAGTCAAAAATACACCTTCCATAAGGGGGAAGGTCAAGTGCTTTTGAAAAATTTCTGAAAAAAATGAGGAGGCTAAAACCTCCTCGGATGATAAATGCTTATCGATAGTCTCCCATGTAAAAAAGTGTGACCACACCGGGACCGGTATGTGCACCGATGGTAGGACCGACATAGTTGATCAGAAATGTATCGTAACCCATGCGTTCTTTTACCAGGTCTGCGACATACTGTGCATCCTGTTCGCAGTCGCCGTGACTGATAAAAATGATGTCATTTTTGTCACGCCAGGAGCCTACCTGTTTTTCCATGGAATCGACAAGCGCGATTAAGGATTTTTTGCGTCCGCGGACTTTTGCGAGAGGAATCAGGTGACCCTCGTCATCTACGTGAAGGATCGGTTTTAAATTGATCATCGTTCCGACAAAAGCAGCGGTCTTGGAGACGCGGCCGCCACGGTACAGATGGAATAGGTCATCTACAGTAAAATTATGTACCAGATGAAGCTTATTCTCCTCGAGCCATGCGGCTACCTCGTCGATGGTTTTTCCGGATTCCTTTAAAGTGACGGCTTTGTGAACCAAAAGCCCCTCGCCCATGGAAGCACACAGGGAATCGATGACGATGATGCGGTTGTCGGGATATTTTTCAGCCAAATCTAAGGCTGCGAGTCGGCAGCTGTTGTAGCTGCCGGAAAGTCCGGACGAAAATGCAATATGAAGAATATCAACATCCTGCTCTAAAATTAATTTTTCAAACATCGCAGAAGCCTCTTCGGGATTGGACTGTGAAGTCGTCGGAAGGGCACCGCCACGCATTTTATCATAGAATTCCTTGACCGGGAGCGGATTCTCCCAGGTATACGTGTGGTCTTCGATGGTGTAAGGCAGTGACATCATGCCCAAATGGTGCTCAGTCACATAAGATTCCGGTAAGTCGGCAGTGGTGTCTGTTGTTATGATAAAATTCTTCATGTAATCCTCCTAGTTGTGTTCCGGCCGCAAAAAATCCACGCTCTGACGAATCATGGTGCCTCTTAGCAGATATTCACGGGCTGGAGTCTGTGGGTTGGCGATCAGATAAAGCATCTGCTGAACTGCCAATTCTACTAATTCGTGTAACGGCTGTGCAATCCGGTCGTAGCTCAGCGCCGTGTGCATATCGGTGTCCTTGTTGGAAAAGCCGATCAAGGCGATGGAATCCGGAGTATTGAGATTGTAGATCAGAAGATAATCCCAGAAATTGCGGGTTACAGTCTGTGTGCCGGCAAGAATCGTGTTACAGCCTTTTTTAATTAAACTCTCTAAAATAGAGACTACGTCAAACTGCATATCGCTGTCTGTGTAATAAATCCAGTCCTCATGGAAACCACATGACGTAGACTGCATTGCATCGCGGTAGGCGCTGACAATCTCCTTAGTGGTCGAAAAGTTCGGATTAGAGCAGACAAGTGCAATCTTGTCATTGCCCTTCGCACTGGAAGCGAGGACGGATTGGTAAATAGCAGAATAGTCGTGCTCAAGAATACTTGTATGCGGACAGCCATCCGGCTTGCGGTTCAAAAAGATAACCGGGATGCGCCGTGGAACGACATCCGCCAGCTGGTCGTAGGAAATACTGTCTGAAACAATTAAAATACCGTCTGTGATGCTGCCAAACATCTGCAGCATTTCACGTTCGGTATCGACGTTATGGTTGGTGCAGGTCACGATCAAGCGGTAACCCTGCGCTGCGAACTGCTCGCCCATCTGTTCAATCAGATGGCCGGAAAAGTCATTGGTTGCATTGGAAAGAATCAGTCCAATGGTATGACGTGGTTTTCTCTGTGCCATGTAAATTCACCCCTGTATATTCGTAATAGTAGTATCTAAGAGCTATTATAAAGGAATTGTATCCAAAAGAAAAGTTATCTGTTGTATTTTCTTAAAAAATAAAAAAATGAAGAAAACCTATTTACAAACATCGTAAAAAGAAGTATGATAAACTCATCTTTTATCAAATATGTGGAACAGACTGTATATCGCACTTATTTCATCTGGTGGAAT
>CAVCFM010000319.1:3607-4380 GCA_963601305.1 bacterium
GAATAAGGAGGTAGTTTGACAAGGCAGGAAGATATCCACACACATTTCAGTAGTTTTTACATTTTACCCAATTTCATTAAGAATATGAGAGCAGGTGCATGCCCATGAATATTGTTTTCTGGGGAGCACAGGAGTATTGTTATGTCTCTGTGTGCACGGAAGTGATCGCAACAATGATAGGAATGTTATATCCTGATTTAAAAATTGCGAGAGGCACCGAAAAAAGGCAACAGGCAAAACAGGCTCGGTTATGGATTGCCAGAGGTGGCATGGCATTTGACCGGCGAATGTTTGGCAGGGCAGATCTGGTTGTTGTTTGTCTGCCACAGGATGCAGAGAGTGTAGCCCGTTTTATGCGGGAATATCCGGTTGTTTTGCACAAGACATTTTTCCTTCTGCACGGTCTGAAGGGAGAAGGCACAATCGGTGTGCGGGAGATGGAGCACACCTATCGGGTGTCGGTGGACAACTGTGGTGTATTTGAGGCGACGGCAGATTTTTATATGGCGGCAAAGCAGGGCAGGAGCCGGGCATTTGTGGAAAAGGAATTTAAGAAGCCACACAGTCTGCGCAACGAGCAGCTGATGGAACAGTTGATGCAAATGACCGAGCGTATGATACGGCAGATAGAAACTAATGAGAAACAAATTAATTCATGATTTAAAAAGGAGAAAATATATGGAACAGGTAATGAAACATTATGGAAACGCAATTTTAGCAGTTATTGTATTGTTGGCATTGGGAGCGATCCTTGTGGCGGCTCTCTCTTCGGA
>CAVCFM010000320.1:0-11320 GCA_963601305.1 bacterium
CTACTGTATGGATCCCGCGCTCATCCGCCTCTTTTAGCGAAGCTTCTATGAGCTTTGCGCCCACGCCGCGGCGTCTTGCCTCCGGCGCAGCTGCCACATTGGTAATCTCGCCTTCATCCAATGCCACATACATCCCGATGTAGCCCAGAATCCGCCCCTCTTCCTCTGCCACGAAGAATAAATTGTTATCCATGGCAAGTGCATCTAAAAATCCCTGTCTGCTCCAGGGTTTTGAAAAGACAGCTTCCTCTATCTGCGCAACTGCAGATGCATCTGCCTCTCTCATATTCCGAATTTCGATCATAGCTGTTCCTCTGTCACGCGTTCGCTTGAGCCGCCTCATGCTCTGCACGCTCACGCTCCGCCTGTGAAAGGCGCAGATAATCCGGGGCATGCTCCTCGGCAGTCTGGGTGAGTCCCTTCGCTGCATAGATCAGTCCAAGTGCAGCCACCGCACCTGCGCGCTGTTTGTTCAGATGGGCAGGTGCAAACGTATATGGCACGGCTGCATGCTCGCGGATATAATCTGCAAAAACAGCAACTCCGTCACCCAAAAATACGACTGCCTCTCCCCTTTGATTGATATCGGCAATAATCTCGTCTATCCCAACTGCACACTGCTCTCTTACCACACTCATGTCGTTGCCATCAAAACGATACAGACCTGTGTATGTC
This sequence comes from bacterium, assembly GCA_963601305.1. Taxonomy (GTDB): domain Bacteria; phylum Bacillota; class Clostridia; order Lachnospirales; family Lachnospiraceae; genus Roseburia. The sequence goes on from CAVCFM010000320.1 coordinate 676, forward strand.
TGATTTCTTCTCGCATCCATAAGCGGGCACACCAGATCCCGGTGTCCGACAAGGTTGTATGCAAGTGCGTCCACCGTCGGCACAGCGACAAGCGGCTTTGAAAGTGCTAATCCCAGCCCCTTTGCGGTCGCAGAACCAATGCGGAGTCCCGTAAATGAACCCGGTCCCGCTGCCACTGCAATGGCATCCACCGTGTTTAGATCCAGCTCTATCATTTTTGCCACCTCGTCTAACATCGGCAGCAATGTCTGGGAATGTGTTTTTTTGTAATTGACTGTGTATTCTCCAAGTAAATTGGCATCTTCCACAATAGCGACACTCGCCACTAATCCGGAACTGTCCAAACCTAATATCTTCATTGTAATCTCCCGTTTAACGATCGCCGTCCACATCGCGGATGGTAATCTTACGATAATCAAATCCTTTTTCCAAATCTTTTTCGATGGTCACCTCATGGCGGCGCTCCGGCAAAATCTCCTCGATCAGATTCGCCCATTCCACCATGCAAAGCCCCTCGCCATAGAAATAATCCTCGTATCCGATCTCATCCATCTCCTCAATGTCGCCTATCCGGTATACATCAAAATGGTAAAACGGCATCCGGCCTTCATCATACACCTGCACGATGGTAAATGTCGGGCTGCAGACCGGCTCAGTGATTCCAAGCCCTTCCGCAATACCCTGGGTAAAAACCGTCTTGCCCACGCCAAGGTCTCCCATCAGTGTATATAATTCCCCGGGCATCGCCTCTGCGCCAATCTTTCTGCCCAGTTCCCTGGTCTCCTCCGGGCTGTGGGTCTCATATATTTTCTCGTTCATGCAATCCCTCATTTCACTTTTACACGGAACTTCTCTAACTGCTTGTTCGCCAGCGCAGCCAGCGCCTCATAGTTGTCGCCAAGCTGTTCTCTCGGAATGACATAGGCATTCGTCCGGTTGCTGTATACAAGTACATTGCTCTTGGTCGCTACCATCTTATAGATCTGCTTCCACGGCAGGTTTGCACTCTCTCCGTCCTGCGATACCGTAAACCCGTTTTCCTCGTCCACATGGTAATGTAACGGTTTGCGGAGCACTTCTGATCTGGCAATATTTCTTTTTGCATGCAGATAGAGTGTCACCGGCGAATAGAATAAAAATACAATGCCAAAGATCACATAAATCACCGTATACATAAGCTCCGCCTGTCCAAATGTAACAGCCGCCATCACAAAAATAAGAATTGCGATCACAATCGAAAAAATCCCGTGGAATCCGGAGTATGTCTGGTACATATTAAAACGATACATATCATCCGATGTCAATGTAATATCAAACTCTACTGGCATAATACCTCCTTAACGTCTTGTTCCTTTTAAAATTGGTGAAATGTGTTTGTAAATCAGGAATGTGATCACAACCGATAACATTCCCTTTACAAAAGTAAACGGTGCGTTGAAATAAATCAGGCAGTGCAAAATATCCTTTACCTCAAAACCAAATCCGGTGGCAATCGCCTGATAAGTCGCAAGTATCATATCCTCTGACATAAAATTATAGTAGAACGGATATACAAAGAAATAATTGGATGGCACACAAATGACTGCCATCACAACCGCTCCGATTAAAGAACCCGCAAGCGCACTCTTACGGCTCTTTTTGTGCTTGTAGATCAGTCCTGCCGGAAGCACAAATGACGCGCCAAGGATAAAGTTGGACAACTCACCCACACCTCCGGTACTGCTGATGGTCAGGTGCAGCAAATTCTTGATCAGGCAGACCAGCACGCCACACGCCGGTCCCATTGCAAAAGAACCGATCAACGCCGGCAGCTCCGATAAATCCAACTGGATAAAACTCGGTATCAGCATCGGCAGCGGAAAATCAAGAAACATTAAGATAAATGCAACTGCCGAAAGCATTGCGGTCACCGTGAGGTAGCGCACACTGCTGATATTTGTTTTTGTCACTCTGTTCGTATCCATAATTCAGTACTCTCCTATTTACATCTTCATTGTAAGCTGAATTCTCTGCTTTTTCAAGTCCACGCTCATGACCTTGACATCCACGACATCCCCGACGCTTACCACCTCTAACGGATGCTTGATGTATTTATCACTCATCTGGGAAATGTGCACAAGTCCGTCCTGATGCACACCGATGTCGACAAACGCGCCAAAGTCAATGACATTGCGGACCGTTCCTTTGAGTGTCATGCCAGGCTTTAAGTCCTTCATATCCAGCACATCACTTCTTAAGATTGGTTTTGGCATATCCTCTCTCGGGTCACGCGCCGGCTTTTCTAATTCCTTCACAATATCCCGGAGTGTCAGCTCACCAATGCCAAGCTCCTCCGATAACTTTTTGTAATCGGAAATTTTCTTGGATATATCCTTTGTGTTGCGGTTCTTCACATCCTCCAAGCTATAGCCAAGCCTGGTAAGAAGTGTCTTTGTCGCCTCATAGCTCTCCGGATGCACGCCGGTGGCATCCAACGGATTCTTTCCGTCGTTGATCCGCATGAAACCGGCACACTGCTCATACGCTTTCGGTCCTAACTTTGCGACTTTCAAAAGGTCGGAGCGGGAGGTAAATCTGCCGTTCTCCTCGCGGTATGCGACGATATTTTTTGCAATGGCCTTACTGATACCGGAAATATACTCAAGCAGTGAAGCGGACGCGGTATTTAAGTCGACGCCGACTTTATTTACGCAGTCTTCCACCACGCCTCCAAGCGCCTCGCTTAACTTCTTCTGGTTCATATCGTGCTGGTACTGACCGACACCGATGGATTTCGGATCTATTTTTACAAGCTCTGCAAGCGGGTCCTGCAAGCGGCGTGCCATAGATGTCGCGCTTCGCTGTCCCACGTCAAAATTCGGGAACTCCTCCGTGGCAAGCTTGCTGGCTGAGTACACGGATGCGCCCGCCTCATTTACGATAATGTACTGTACTTTTACCGGAATCTCTTTTAACAGCTCCACAATGACCTGCTCGGACTCACGGGATGCGGTACCATTTCCAAGAGAAATCAACGTGATGTGGTATTTGGCAATTAACTTTTTCAGCACTGCCTTCGCCTCATCCACTTTATTCTGTGGTGCCGTCGGATAAATGACCGTGGTATCAAGCACCTTTCCGGTGGAATCCACAACTGCCAGCTTACATCCGGTACGGAATGCCGGGTCCCAGCCAAGCACAACCTGTCCTGCAATTGGCGGCTGCATCAGAAGCTGCTCTAAGTTCTTGCCGAATACCTTGATCGCTCCATCCTCCGCGCGCTCGGTCAGATCACTTCGGATCTCGCGCTCGATTGCCGGTGCGATCAGACGGTCATAGGCATCTTTTACCACATCCGCAAGCAGCGGTGTCGTCTCTTTATTGTCTCTCGTGATGACCTGTTTTTCCAGATAACGGATGATATCCTCCTCCGGCGCCTCCACCTTGACTGTCAAAAACTTTTCGCTCTCGCCGCGGTTCAATGCAAGGATGCGATGTCCCGCCAGCTTGGCAACCAGCTCATCAAACTCGTAGTACATCTCATAGACGGACTCTGCCTCCGGGTCCTTTGCCGTCGAGACGATACGTCCTTTTTTTACGGTGAGCTCGCGGATCCTGCTGCGGTAGTCCGCCTCATCCGAGATGGATTCCGCAATGATATCCTTTGCCCCCGCAATGGCATCCTCTGCACTCTCCACGCCCTTATCGCTGTCGATATATTTTTTTGCCTCGTCTAAAATGGAAGTCTGTATCATCTGCAAGGTGATGATATTGGCTAACGGCTCTAAGCCTTTTTCCTTCGCGATGGTCGCTCTGGTTCTTCGTTTCGGCTTGTACGGGCGGTACAGATCCTCCACCAAAACCATTGTCTCTGCCGCGAGGATCTGTGCCTTTAACTCCTCTGTCAGCTTGCCCTGTTCCTCAATACTCGAGAGCACAGTCTCCTTGCGCTCTTCGAGATTGCGTAGGTAACCCAGTCTCTCGTACAGATTACGGAGCACCTCATCATTTAACGCACCCGTTGCCTCCTTGCGGTAGCGGGCAATAAAAGGAATGGTATTTCCCTCATCGATCAGCTTGACTGCTGCCTCTGTCTGATGACGTTTAATCCCTAATTCCTCAGAAATTTTTGCGATAATATCCATGTTCTAACCTCTTTCTTCCTAACCTGCGTTATATTATAGCGTAATAAAATTGTTTTTTCCATAAAATAATGCTACAATGTCAAAAGATTTTTTTACAGGAGATTTTTATATGAATTACCAGTTTTCCAACCAGCAACCGAATATGCGACGCGGGAGCCGCATGGAATTTTACGCACTGACCCTTGGCATTATCGCACTCGTCGGTTTTTGCTTTGTATATCCACCGCTCATCTGCGGTTCCCTCGCAATCGTTTTTGCGCTGCTCTCGCGGGGCGGTGAGTCCACATTTGCCCCGAAGGCAAGAGCCGGTCTTATCCTCGGCATCCTTGCACTCTCGCTGATCGTTCTTGTATGCGCGGGCACCATCACCTATATCCTCGTATGTTATGGCAGCTTCGACAACATGCTGATCCAGATGGAGGACGTGCTGCGCCCGATGTATGAGAGCATGGGGATCAATTTTGATGCCCTGTTACAGTACTACCAGTAAATCTGTATGGAAAACCAGCAACGCGATATTTTTTATCAGGCAGTTTGCCACGACGAGCACCAGTGCTATCCAGAGATACAGTTCCCGGAAGTGCATGCCGACGGGCAATCTGCCTTTTGTTATGCGTTCAATTGTCTGGCTTATCATAAACCAGCCGCCCACACATGCTGTGTACGGCACGACCGGATGAAAACAGAAGGAACGCCACAGCCTTCCGTGCATGAAAGCAAGCACCGCCCTCGTGCCGCCGCACCCCGGACAGTACAGACCTGTCACATAGTGGAACACACATCCCGGCACCAGATGCAGGATGCGCGCATCCGTCATCCTTACCGCCATATAAAAGCAGCCCGCCAACAGCAGGCAGCACCAGCCGGCTATATAAAATTGTCTGTCAATCCGCTTATCTGTTTTCATGTTTCTGACTTTCCTCGTTTTTTCCATGTTTTCTTGTTTTTTAGGGGTATTCTTCCCTCTACTATACCCCGCCACATATTTCTTTGTAAAGCGACCAAAATACCATAGCAACTTTTTCACAAATATGTTATACTTTGCAATAGCAAATTTATAGGAGTATTTTTCACAATGAAAAGAAAAGCGAGCGAATTAGCGCGGATTGCCCGCGACATGTTAAATAGACGTTATACCATTCCGATGGGGGCTTTCGTTACTGCCAGTCTCATCCCCGCAGTACTCGAAATCCCTTTTTCTCTGTTTTCGAGTGATTCCCCTTCCACCATGCAGTTAGTGGTCGTGGCTTTGGCGGAGTTTCTTATCACGCTGATCGAGCAGGTACTTTTTATCGGTGTCTTAAAAGGTCATCTGGAACTGACCCGCAACCATCCGTTCAAGATCAAAATGATCTTCTCACCGTTTACCGCCGGAACTGACCGGTTTTTCGGTGCCGTTTTTCTATTTGATCTCATGATGATCCCGCTGCTCTGCCCGGGCATCGCATCTTACCTCTATCTGCATCATGCAGGTACCGGCGCATTGACTGTGGCGTTATTTATCTTGGGCTGTCTGGTTTCCGCAGCGCTTTTATTCTGTTTCTTCATCCATTATCTCGTGGTATTCTGCTTTTTACTTGAGTACCCACAGATGAAGGTTCTCGCTGCTTTCCGCGAGTGCCGCCTTGCCATGCGTGGTCGCAAAAAATGCATGGCTTCCATTTTATTCCGTTTTATCGGCTGGTTCTGTCTGATTGCCTGCTCCTTTGGCATTGCATCCCTTTGGGCAGTTCCTCATATGATCGAACTTTTAACTGTGTTTTATCTGGACCTCACCGGGGAACTTGACCGTATCCCGGTCCGGGATTATCACACCGCATCCAGCGGTTTTTCCAACCCATTTATCTAATGAATACAAAAAGGCAGCCCCCAAAGAGCTGCCTTTTCTGTAGCATAAACATGAAGGAGGAGTTTTTCAATGAACGAAAAAAATGAACCAATCCGCGACGCCTCTGTCCTTGGCGTCCCCAAAATGCTGATTCTCGGATTGCAGCACATGTTTGCCATGTTCGGCGCAACCATTCTTGTCCCGATCCTGGTAAACAGCTACTTCGGTGAGGATGTCCTGCACGTACAGGTCACCTTAATCTGCGCCGGTGTGGGAACTTTGTTCTTCCATCTGTGCTCCAAATTCAAGGTACCGGCATTCCTCGGTTCCTCATTTGCCTTTCTGGGCGGTTTTGCAACCATCGCCAATATGGACTCCGGCGTTTTTGCTGACATGTCGAACGCGGACAAGCTCTCTTACGCCTGCGGCGGTATTGTCGTTGCCGGACTGCTTTACCTGGTGTTAGCACTCATCATCCGGCTTATCGGTGTCAAAAAGGTAATGCGCTTTTTACCTCCGGTTGTGACCGGTCCTATCATCATCTGCATCGGTCTGAGCCTTGCAGGCTCCGCAATCAGCAATGCCTCAACGAATTGGCTCTTAGCGCTCATCGCCCTCGCCACCATCATTGTTTTCAACATCTGGGGCAAGGGTATGTTTAAGATCATCCCGATTCTGATGGGTGTCATCATCTCCTACTGCGCTGCCCTCATCTTCAATGCTCTGGGCATGACTAATGCGGACAGTTCCGCCATTTTAGATTTTGCAAACATATCCGCAGCTTCCTGGGTTGGCGTGCCACAGTTCTCTCTGTGTAAGTTCAACATTTCCGCCATCCTCGTTATGGCTCCGATTGCCCTTGCTACCATGATGGAGCACATCGGCGATATGTCAGCCATCTCCGCAACGGTTGGTGAAAACTTCATCGAAGATCCAGGCTTACACCGCACCTTAATCGGTGACGGTATCGCCACTTCCCTGTCCGCATTCGTCGGCGGTCCTGCCAACACGACTTACGGGGAAAATACCGGTGTGCTGGAGCTCAGTAAAGTATATGACCCGAAGGTAATCCGCATCGCTGCCTGCTATGCGATCCTGCTGAGTTTCATCCCAAAAATGGCGGCTGTCATCAGCTCCATGCCTGCTGCCATCATCGGCGGCGTCAGCTTCATGCTCTACGGAATGATTTCCGCCATCGGTGTCCGCAACGTCGTTGAAAACCATGTGGACTTCACACAGTCCAGAAACCTGATCATCGCAGGTGTTATCTTCGTCTGCGGTCTCGGTTTCTCTGACGGACTGACCTTCACGGTAGCCGGAACCTCCATTACCTTGACATCGCTTGCCATCGCTGCCATCGCAGGTATCCTTTTAAATGCGATCCTGCCGGGCAATGATTACCACTTTGGTAAGGATGTTGTCGGTGATTCCAACCGCGGTATCGACATGATGCCGAACTTCCACGAGGACACCAGTTACGCAGATACGGAAGACTAAGCTTTACGCTCTATTATGTATCATAAAAGCCCAGGGCGGGAATGATTTGTTGAAGATCATTCCCGCCCCGGGCTCTTTGTATTTTTACCAGATACCATTCTACTTTCTGTTTTTTACCCAGATTTTCATTGCCACACAATCAATCAGCAGCATTACGCATGCGATCAGAAACGTGTATACAAAATTCAATGGTGTGATACATCCTGTTGCAACTATAATACTGGACACGAAAAGCACCAGATTATTTATCTTTCCATAGCCATCCGGAATGTTTTTCTTCCATAACCAGCAAACCAAAACATACAACAAAATTAAAAGTATCATTTTATCCATGGTCTCTCTCCTCTTCCTGCCTTTTCCTGTCTAAATATAGTAAATCGTGATCGCTCCAAAGTCTGCGGAACCATTAATATAAAATACCGTATTGCTGGTGCCCTCACAGCGACCTTTTGTGCTGACGTTTCCAAACGAATGGTTCAGCTGGTTCTCCACCTTCCATTCCTTCGGCACATACAGGTTCGTCTCGCCAAAATTATTATCCACATTGACAAATGCAGAACCGGTCTGAATGACTGCGTTGTCAAAATATACGCTCAGTGAACCAAAATTGTTTTCCAACTCTGCTCCCTTAAAATTGTCGGAGTTGATGTAGCGGATAGCTGTGCCAAAGTTGTTTTCCACTCTTATCTGCTCCCCGTGGCACTGTTCGCTGCTGTCTCCGCTAAATGCAGACTGGCTGCTCTCCACATTCACATACTTTTTTTTCTTACCGATTCCATTAAACAACAGGGAAAAACCTATGCTGCAGAGAACTGCCGTCCCAAGCGCCGGCCAGAGGGAAATCTCCGGTGTTCCAAGTATCTCATCGTACATCACATACAAAATCGCCAGCGGTATGAATATCTCATAGAAATTCCATTTGCAGATTCCCTGAATAGCAACCCACGCAAGCAATATCGTAAATACGATACGGACTATGCTGATATCCGGCAGAATTCCAAATTGCCCGGCAAGCATGTACACAGCGGCAAGGATAAATATGATCCCCCATAAAATTTTACTCTTATTAACTTTCATGATGTAACCTCTTTTCTTCTAATTTGCTAATCAACGGCTTATAATAATACCGCGACACATAGACCTGCTTGTGTGTTCCCTGAAATGCCACCACACTCGAAGCTGTCAGATTGCGGTTAATGGAATAAATATGATTCGTGTTCAATATGGTCGACTTCGACACCCTCATAAACATGCCCGGAAGCATATCTTCCAACTCGTACAGCTTATATCTGGTCTGGTATACCTCTTCTGCCGTATGGGCAGCCACACCGCCCTCGTCCGTCTCAAAAAACAGCACCTCGTCCAGTGACAGATAGTATTCGGTATTTCCCTTGTAAAGTCTGAACTTCTGCGATACGTTTACCACATCGCTGATCGCGTTTTGGATCGCCGCAACCTGTCTGGTCAATCCCCGGCAGCGGATCACCACTTCCTCCTCGGGAATTCCCTCATCAATCTCAACCTTTATTTTCATATGCTAACTCCCTTTCCATGCTTACAGTATAAAAAAAGAACCTCCCGGTGTAAATAGTTCTACACCAAGAGGTTTATTTTACATGGTAAGTGGTAACAAAAATACCTTATAACTGCTTAAAATGCTCCACTGCTGCATCCAGATACGGATTCTCCAGCTGCTCAAATTCGCCTGCATCCACGCGCTGTGCATAGGCAGGATCTAACGGGAGCTTGCCGAACACCGGAACGCCCAGCTCTGCCGCTACCGCATCCACGTTGCTCTCACCGAAAAGCTTGATCTGCTTGCCGCAATCCGGACATGCAAGGTAACTGAAGTTCTCCACAATGCCAAGCACCGGAATATGCATCATCTCTGCCATATTGTAGGCTTTCTTCACGATCATCTGCACCAGTTCCTGCGGTGATGTCACAATGACGATGCCATCTACCGGAAGTGACTGGAATACCGTAAGCGGAACATCACCGGTTCCAGGCGGCATATCCACAAAGAGATAATCCAAATCGCCCCATACGGTCTCACTCCAGAACTGCTTTACGACACCGGCGATAACCGGTCCTCTCCAGATAACCGGAGCCTCCTCGTCCTCAAGCAAAAGGTTGACAGACATGATCTTCATACCATCTGCAGTCTCCATCGGAACCATGCCATCTTCGCTGCCGAATACCTGTCCATGTACGCCGAACATCTTCGGGATTGACGGTCCGGTAATATCCGCATCCATAATTCCTACTTTATATCCAGCTTTCTTCATTGCACAGGCAAGTGAAGCTGTGACAAAAGACTTGCCGACTCCACCTTTTCCACTGACAACTCCGATTACTTTTTTTACATTGGAAGCCGGATTCATCGGCTCCTTTGCGATTCCATTTGCTTTTTTATTGCTTGCACATCCCTCGCAGCTCTCTTTGGAGCAGCTGGATGCGCCACTGCAACTACTGTTTTCAGGCATCCCTGTTACCTCCTTATATTGTTACAATTCTTACTGGTAGCGCAATGCTTTCTTGAGTGCAATTGATACGCCTGCGCCGATCACAAAGCACACTGCCGCTTCTACAACACCATTGACTCCTACAAAGGCAAAAATGAATGGCAGCACTTTTGTCATACCGAACTGCTCACGCATCGTTCCAGCAAACAGTGTAACCAATGTGCCCATAAAAAATGTGGTATTTAAAACCGGGCAGCAGACATTTGCCAGCGTCACAGCCACATTTGCATTCAGTTTTGTTTTACGCAGCCATTTGTAAATGTAGCCAGTCAAAAGTCCTTCCAGAATACGGGTCGGCACACACACAAGGAATGTGAAAAACGGATTCACTCCCAGCAGGATTGCTCCGAATGCACTCATTCCAAAACATTGGATAAAGCTTGTAACTCCGAACACACCGCCTAAAATTGCACCTGCTAACGGTCCTAATGTAACAGCTCCTACCGCCACCGGCACAACAATCAACGTAATCTCAAGTCCAAACGTTTTAATGTAGCCAATCGGGGTAAAAGCCATGAGTAATACAATGGCAACTAAAAGTGCCAGCTCCACAAGATATTTTGTGGAAAATGTCTTGTTCTTCATTGGTCTCTTCCTCTTTTCTTTGCTATTTCGTCTATGAGTATAGCACCGCGCATGGTATTTCGCAAGTTCTATACCCGATACAATCA
>CAVCFM010000321.1:0-2912 GCA_963601305.1 bacterium
GGCGATGATGAGCCGAAGGTAAGACGCCAGCACATTAAAAACGTCGTGGGAAAGAAAAAAATAACAATCGAGGGTATGCATTGCGACCATTGCAAGCGCACCGTGGAGAATGGACTTAATTCTTTAGACCAGATAAATGCAAAGGTAGACTTGAAAGCGAAAACCGCATCCGTTACAATGGGAAGAGAGATAGCGGATGATGAACTCGTTGCAACTATCGAGGGACTTGGCTATCACGTGACAAAGATTGAGAAGATAGCCTAGGAGGAAGCGGAATGGAACTGAAGACAGGATTAAGCGGAACAAAGGAACTTGTGGTTACAGAACAGACGACAGCGCAGGCGATGGGAAGCGGTACATTGCCAGTCTATGCGACACCTTGTATGGTGGCATTGATGGAGGATACCGCAAAGGATATCGTGGCACCGTATCTGGAAGAAGGACAGAGCACAGTGGGAACTGCGTTGAATATCAAGCATGTCTCTGCCACACCGGTTGGTGTAGCTGTTCGCTGCGAGGCGACACTGACAGAGATTGACCGCAAGCGTCTGGTGTTTGAAGTGAAAGTATATGATACAGCAGGTGTTATCGGGGAAGGAACGCATGAGCGATTTATCATAGACTGCGACAAATTTATGACAAAAACAAATGCAAAGAGCCACTCATAGGAAGCGGGCTGTTGGATAGAGGAACCGTCGGGTATATATTTTACCCGGTGGTTTTTTATGTAATAGGAATGACTTCAATGTTTTGATTTGATATGTTGGCAAATATTTTTTAGATTTGGATAAATAGCAGTTGACAATATAAGGAAATGGGTATATTATCAACATATAAACAATTGTTCATATGATAAAGAGAGGAGTGAGATTTTGCAAGAGAAAGAAGCAGAATGCTGCGATACCGTTTGTGTACACGAGGAGCTGGTGCAGAAGGTACATGAGCAGATGCCGGAGGAAGAGGAATTATACGATCTGGCAGAGCTGTTTAAAGTGTTTGGAGATTCCACCAGGATCCGTATTTTGTTTGTTCTGTTTGAAGCTGAAGTGTGTGTATGCGATCTGGCGGAGTCACTGAACATGACACAGCCTGCGATTTCCCATCAGCTTAAGATCTTAAAACAGGCAAAGCTGGTTAAGAGCAGAAGAGAAGGCAAGTCCGTATTTTACTCTCTGGCAGATGGACATGTGAGGACGATTATCGCCCAGGGAAGAGAACATATTGAGGAATAGAAAGGAGCTATTATTATGAAAAAGAAATTTAAACTGGAAGATTTAGACTGTGCAAACTGCGCTGCAAAAATGGAGGAGGCAATCAAGAAGATTCCTGGCGTCAATGATGCAAATGTCAGCTTTATGAGCCAGAAGATGACCGTAGATGCAGAGGATGACAAGTTCGATGACATCATGAAGGAAGTTGTCGCTGTATGTGCAAAAGTTGAGCCGGACTGCCGGATTTTAATGTAAGAGTATGGGACGGCCTGAATACGGCATAGAAAAGTGCATGTGTTCAGGCCGAGTCTGTTTATGACATATGAACATATGCTTATGTGTTTATGAATAAGGGATATAGAAAAAGAACATAGATAACAAAAGGAGATTGTGCCATGACAAAGAAACAGAAAAAAATGCTGGTCAGAATCATCGTTACGGCAATTCCGTTTTTGATCTTATTTGCCTGTGAACAATTCGGGCTGTTAGAAGCGATAGAGGGAACCTGGATTGATTTCTTGATTTTCCTGATATTATATCTGATCGTGGGATATGATATTGTATACAAGGCGTTCCGCAATATCAAAAACGGACAGATTTTTGATGAAAACTTTTTGATGATGATCGCCACATTTGGCGCGTTTGGCGTCGGCGAGTACTTAGAGGCAGTGGCAGTTATGCTGTTTTACCAGATCGGTGAGCTGTTCCAGGGTTATGCGGTAGGAAAATCCAGACAGTCTATCACTGCGATGATGGATATCTGCCCGGAGTACGCGAACATTGAGGAAGATGGAAACTTAACGCAGGTGGACCCGGATGATGTGGAAGTGGGAAGCATCATCGTGATCAAACCGGGTGAGCGGATCCCGCTGGATGGCGTTGTGGTAGAGGGCGAGTCCCTGATCGATACGGCAGCGCTTACGGGTGAGTCGGTTCCGCGCAAAGCGGTCGTCGGAGATGAGATCATCAGTGGATGTGTGAATGGAAACGGCACGTTAAAGGTGCGCACGACCAAAGAGTTTGACGACTCTACCGTTGCAAAGATTTTGGAACTGGTGGAAAATGCCAGCAGCAAAAAAGCACATGTGGAGAATTTTATCACACGTTTTGCAAAATATTATACACCGGTGGTTACCATCAGTGCCGTATTGCTTGCAATTCTGACACCGCTTCTCACCGGTATTGCGTGGACAGAGGGTATTCGAAGAGCCTGTATTTTCCTTGTAATCTCCTGCCCGTGTGCGCTGGTAATCTCAGTGCCGCTGGGATTTTTCGGAGGAATCGGTGCTGCATCTAAGATTGGTGTGTTAGTCAAGGGAAGCAACTTCTTAGAGGCAATCTCTCAGATGGATACGATCGTATTTGATAAGACAGGAACCCTGACAAAGGGAGAATTCAAGGTGACAGAGATCCTTCCGGCGGAAGTGGCACCGCAGGAGACATCGGCACAGCAGGCGTTTGACCGGGATATGCTCTTGGAGCTGGCAGCCCTCGGAGAGGGTTACTCGACCCATCCGATCGCCAACTCCATCAAGGAGGCATACGGCAAGGAGCTGGATATGAACCGTGTGTCACAGGCAAATGAGGAAGCAGGACACGGAATTGCTGTACAGATTGACGGACATCCGGTTCTCATTGGAAACGAAAAACTGATGAAGGAACATGCCATCTATTACGAGCCGTGCAAGAGTGCGGGAACCG
>CAVCFM010000322.1:0-4983 GCA_963601305.1 bacterium
CGGAATATGACGGTTTACCTGCCGCACGTTCTCTGCGAACTCAAAACCATCTACTTCCGGCATCATAATATCAGAAATGATCAGGTCGTACAGGCTGTTATACATCTCATCATAAGCCTCATTTGCACTTAAAACTCCCTTTGCCTGAAAACCGCAATCACTCAGATATGTGCACACGGACTGGTTTAAATTTTTATCATCATCAACAACAAGTATATGTATCATGTTTCTTCTCCTTTGCTCCGCAGTCTGCAATTTTCTGCCTCTCTGATACTGAAATTATAACATATCATAACCGGTGAACGTTGACGGAATGTTTGAGAATTGTTTCAGAATTGTTAATTGTAAAAAATCGTCTTGCAATTACAAAGGAATGATGAAAATATTTTTTTTGATAAAAAAGGGTTCTCTTTTTTATCATATAGGAGTATCATTGCGTTGGTACAAACATTAAGGAGGATTATGTTATGAAACTAAAAACCAGACAGATCACTATAACCGCTATTTTGCTTGCAAGCTGCATTATTAGCCAGTTTTTCAAAAATTTAAGTGTATATCTTACCGGTCCTGTCATCAACGCTGCTCTGATACTGACCGTCATTTATGCCGGTCTTACATGTGGCATAATTTTAAGCATCATTACCCCGATTACTTCCTTTTTCATTACAGGCAGCCCGGTTATGGCAGCAATTCCGGCTATGTTTCCATGTATCATGATTGGAAATATAATTCTTGTCACTGCAGTAGCACTTCTTCGTGAGAAATGTGGAAAAACTGCCGGTCTTCCATTATCAATTGTAATCGGTGCTTTATTAAAAGCGTTGTTCATGGGAATCTTAATATCCCTTATCATTCTTCCCAATATGCTTCCACAAAAATTGCAGCCGATGATGTCTGTATTACAGTTTCAATTTTCTGTCACACAGTTAATCACAGCTCTGATCGGTGGCATCTATGCAATGATTATTTTTAACGTGCTCCGCAAAACAACACGTAACGATCAGGCATAGCATTTACCTTTGAAACCAGCTTTAAAATAGCACTACAAACCGCTTCCAGATTACAGTTCTTTCAAATAGAAGTGGTTCATTGTGCTATGCTGTGTCAGACAGGGTTTGTCAACTCTGTGAAACCCCATCCTCTCATATAATTTCAATGCTGCTGACAAATTCGTATGGGTTTCAAGGTACAGATATTTGTATTCTGCAGACCTTGCCCAATTTTCAGCTATTTGCATCAATTCTTTTCCGTAACCTTTCCCCTTAACAGAATCGTCCAGATAAAGTTTTTGAAGTTCAGCGCAGGCCCCTATTCCATCAAGCTCTGCTATTCCAACACCTCCGACAATCCTGCCCTCCGTATCCATTGCAATAAAATATGCCCGCTTATCCGGATTGCTGTTATAATAATTGCTCAAGTAATCTAATTCTGAGTCGAAGTATGCCGTTCCTGGCAGATTTAAATGAAATTTTTCCAAATTTGAACGAATGATCCGGGCTATTTCCGCATCATCAGCAGTTTCTATTTTTCTGTAGTTTAACATGATATTTATCTCCTGTTCCCGGCAATGATGTATCAATATTTCTACTAGGTTATATATGTATTATAGCGTGTGTAAGGTCAGCTTTTATCGGCGGAAACTGTTATCTAATCATACAGTTTAAACTTATCTACCTGGTCAGATAATTCTACAGCCACATCATTGTTGCCAGAAGCTTCTTTCTGGATACTTCCCACACTATCGGAAAGTTCTACAGATGTCGCAGTGATTTCTGTAATCCCCTTTGCACTTTCTTCAACAGCGATGTTAACCGACTCAACCGATTCCCGAATGTCATTCATCGTATCCTGCAGTCTTGTAGATGTCTCAGAAAAATCTGTCATAATGCCATTCATGGAGCTGGCATCCTTGCTATATGCATCACTCAAAGCCACCATACCTCTATAGCCTTCAGAAGATGTTGTCTCTGTAAAGGTAATCATCTCCTCTGCTTCCTTTGCCAATTCATTAACTGAATTAATCACATCAGCACTAACCTGTCTGATCTCCTCTGCTGCCCGGGCTGAATTAGCAGCCAGCTTGCCTATCTCATCAGCCACAACAGCAAATCCCTTTCCGGCTTCTCCAGCTCTAGCTGCTTCTATGCTGGCATTGAGGGCAAGAAGGTTGGTCTGACTTGTGATGCTGATGATATTGTTTGTAAGCTCTGATATCCTCTCCACTGCCTTGGATTGTTCTATTTTTTTTCTGAGAGCCTCTGAGATATCTGCTGTCTTTTCCTTTGCAGACTTTTCTGATAAAAGTGCATATTCCCTTGCTTTATTGGCTCTCTCTTCCATCTGTCCCGAATAATCTGAGCCTTCAGCGGCACTGCCTGCAACAGTTTCTATTGAACCGAACACTTCGTCAATTGCTTCTGCTATCTGATTGAGGGAAGTAGCAGACTCTTCCATGCTGGCACTCATCTCTTCCATTGTAGCCGATACATCGACGATATTGGAATCAGCTGACTGCAGCCGTTCCACCATAGCCCTGGATGCGGCTGTAAGCCTGTCTGATCCAGAGGAAATGTTTAACATGATCTCACGAATATACTTGAGAAGAGCATTGATATTATCTGCTATCAGTTCCATCTCATCGCCACTATTTACTGATATCTCCTGAGTCAAATCCCCCTCATTGTGAACCAGCTCATATATTTTGTCATTGATAGTAATCATAGACTTTGTGATACCACGAACTATGAAAAATACAATCACTATACCCAGAACAAGACAAGCCAAACCTATCTGAACAGTGCGAAGGATTGCTGTATTTAATGCTTCTGTAATGTCTCCTGCATCATAGTCGCTGCCCAAGATACCAATTATCTCTCCAGAGCTGTTGGTAATAGGCTTAAATACAGTGATAAGATCACCATCTTTTTCCGTGTAATCTATATAATCCTGTACATATTCCTCTCCGCCAAATACTGGCTCCAGTTCTTCATATGTATCATCCACATAATCCTCACCTGGCATACACACATTATCACTCTCATCAGAATCAACGCCATAATACACATCGCATCCATCGGTATATATAGTATACAAAAATGCTATGCCACACTCTTTCTGTAGTTTCTGGAACTGGGCACGCAAAGCAGCATACTCTTCTGTATTTTCACTGCCCGCTTTTATCTGCTCGATAGCATCACCATCAATAGCATCAAGTGTAACCGTAGCAGCCATTTGAGCCTCCTCAATACCCATTTTCAGCATATTATCCTGAAAACGGGAATAAGAGTCAACTCCCATCAAGCCACATATAACCACAATAACAATACTTACTGAAAACAAAAGCTTGGTCTGAATATTCATATTTCTAGTTTTTATCTTCTTCATACTGCACCTCATTTCAACAATTATAAGACTATTATATACCACCCAAAAAATAAGTCGATACTCAAAAGCTGTGTGTTCATAACTATTTTACAGAAATAAATTCTGTACTCTCGATGGATCTCTGAACCTGCTTAGGAGTTTATTTATTGTTCTATGTCCACAGGTACCAAAAAAAGCAACAATGACTTTTAATCAATCATTGCTGCAAAAAATGAACGTTCCCTGGGGGAATCGAACCCTCAACTAGTGCTTAGGAGGCGCTTGTTATATCCATTTAACTAAGGGAACAAGTGCCGATTGATAACCGGCAACTTTATATATTTTAACATATCATCCTAAAAAATGCTATACCTTTTAGTCGTGATATTTGATGCTTCCCTGCATCCAGATATTGCCCTTGAATCTGCGTCCGACCTGCGGCTCGCCGAGCAAATCTTTCTGGTTGATACAGACACTGAAATCGATGTCATTGCAGCGAATGTCTATCACGTACACATTTTCCTGCGTCACATGATTTTGCAGTAATGCAACGTCCATGATCTCTCCAAGGATGGAATACTGGTCACTCTCAATTCCATACGGCATAAAATAGGAATCCACAATACTCAAGATATCCTCATGGGTGATCCGTCTGGAAAGCATGGAGTATGTATCGATATCTTCCAAGGTAAGATTTTCGATTGCGTCCTCATCGCCCTCTCTGGCGGCAGCGATCAGATGATTGCGGTCCGCTCCGTCCTTTGTGGTGTTCTGTGCTTTTTTTTCGATTTTATTGACCGGCAATAAGATTTTTCCCTCGGTAGACAACGCACCTAAAATGACACCCTCCGCCAGGTTGCGATAACCTGTGCTTTTTCTCACTGCCAGATAATCTACAACATTCTGCAGATAAAAGATCAGTGTTACGCCGATTCTCACTTCATCACATATCCCCGCATAGGACTCTTTTTCCGCATGCTTTTCCACATCTGCGGGTTCTCTTGTGGATATCTGCTTTCCACATAAGTACGGATAGTAATAATCAAGTTCAAACGTGTCATCATCCTGATAGGTTCCGCGAAGTGATATTCCAAAAAAATCTCCAAATTCCTTGGAAATCTCCGTGAACTCATTGCCTTCGGAATCCATCGCTGCTTTTTCCACGGTAGGATGCTTCATAATCTGGTCAAAAATATTCTGCAATTCTTCTTTTTTCAGATTGGAAAATCCAATGGCTCTCAAAAATTTATGCATTTACTATCCTCCCTTCTATTGTCACTCTTTTCTCTCATTACTCTTCTACTTGTAAAATACTGATTTTCTTACTCTTGTTCAAATTGTACCGGATGTCCGTCAGTCGGTCTCTTTTATCTAATATACCGATAACCGGGCGTATGGAATTGTCGCTTTGTGTAATTACAATTCCGATTTCTCCGGTATTTAGTCTTACTCTCGTTCCGACCGGGTAACGGGCAATAAATTTCTGTATGACTTTTACGACCTTTTTTTCATATAAAATATCGGATGTCTCCACAAGGTACTCTAACGTCTGCTGGATACCGGCACGTTTACATTCCATTCCGGACAACGAACAGTCCAACGCATCGCACACCTGTAGTA